>DASTVH010000022.1:0-9964 GCA_035759195.1 Candidatus Limnocylindrales bacterium | reverse complement strand
CGGTCTCGAAGCGATGGCCGAGCACAGCGTGACCGACGAAGAGCTCCTCGCCATCTCGCGCGGCCAGTTCATCCGCGCACCGGCGCTCCGGGCCGAGGAGGGGGCTCCCGTCCGCGTCCGCGCCGAGCGCGGCCGCCTCGTCGCGATCGCGATCCTGCGCGGGGAACGGCTGGCGCCCGACAAGGTCCTCGTCGACGCCGCGGCGAGCTGATGGCGGCCAGGCAGATCCACGGTCGCGCGGGACTACGACCGGAGCACGGTCCGCTGTTCATCGTCGTCGGTGTCTTCGACGGGCTACACCGCGGCCACGCCTACCTCCTCGAACACCTTCGCCACGAGGGGCGGGCTCGCGGTGCGCGGCCGGCCGTCGTCACGTTCGACGCGCATCCGGACGCGGTCCTGACCGGCCACGCGCCGCCGCTTCTGATGGACGCCGACGAGCGCCTGGCCCGTCTCGCCGAGGCCGGCGTCGAAATCGTCGTGATCGAGCACTTCGACGACGCGCTGCGGCGGACGGAGTACGACGCGTTCGTCGAGGGGATCGCGTCGAGGGCCGCGGTCGCCGGCTTCCTCATGACCCCCGAATCGGCCTTCGGTCACGAGCGCCGGGGCACGCCCGAGGCCCTCGCCGCGCTCGGCGCCCGAGCCGGGTTCGAGGTCGTCGTCGTGCCGCCGTTCGCGCTCGACGGGCGCGACGTGCGCAGCTCCGAGATCCGGGCCGCGATCGCGAGCGGCGACCTGGCGGCGGCCCAGCGTCTGCTCGGCCGGCCGTACGGCGTCTCGGGCAGGCCCGCGGGTGACGGGCGGCTGGAGTTCCCGATGCCGGTCGCGCTTCCGCCGCCGGGCCCTTATCGGGTGACCGTGGAAGCGGCCGCCGACCGGGTCGACGGCGGACCGCTCGCGGTCGCCACGGTCACCCCGAGCGACGTCCGGCTCGACGGCATCCGCCCGGCGGGACCCGTTCGGATCGTGTTCGTCGAGCCAGTCGGCGGCTGACCGTGCGCGGCCCGTCCCGGCTCCGTTTGCTGCATCGGCGGTGCGCCTGCTACGATCCGCCGGTCTAAAGAAGAGAAGGTTCAAGTCAAACGATTCGTGTCGGAGGACCGAGTGCCGCTCGCGCGGGAACAGAAGCAGGAGATCATCGCCGGGTATGCCGCCAAGGAAGGCGACACCGGGTCGCCGGAAGTCCAGATCGCGCTCCTGACGGAGCGGATCCGTGGGCTGACCGAACATCTCCGCAGCTTCCCCAAGGACAATCATTCGCGCCGCGGCCTCCTCAAGCTCGTTGGCCAGCGCCGACGCCTTCTTGCGTATCTGATCAAGAAGGACAACACGCGCTACCGGGCCGTCATCGGACGTCTCGGGCTTCGCCGCTAGGTTTCCCGCCCGGGCCTCGGGCTCGACCCGAGGCCGTTCCGCGTCAGACGCCTCGCGGCGCTGCCGGCTCACGTGCCCGCAGGTCGCTCTTCCTCCACGGCTGAAGGAGGAATGCATTCCCGTGTCTCAGACATTCGAGACGCAGCTCGGCGGTCGCACGCTGACCATCGAGACCGGCAAGCTCGCAAGGCTGGCCGGCGGTTCCGTCACCGTCCGCTACGGTGACACGATGGTGCTCGGCACCGCCAACAGGTCGGAGCCCCGCCCCGGGCTCGACTTCTTCCCGCTGACCGTCGACTTCGAGGAGCGGATGTATGCCGCCGGCAAGATCCCGGGCGGCTTCATCAAGCGCGAGGCCCGGCCGTCGGAGCACGCCATCCTTGCCGCTCGCCAGACGGACCGGCCGATCCGGCCGCTCTTCCCCGAGGGGTACAAGGACGATGTCCAGCTCGTGATCACGGTCCTCTCGACCGATCAGGAGAACAACCCCGACGTCGTCGGCACGATCGCCGCGTCGGCGGCCCTCACGATCAGCGAGATCCCGTTCAACGGCCCGATCGCCTCGGTGCGTGTCGGCCGGATCAACGGCGACTTCGTCGTCAACCCGACCCACTCGGAGCTCAAGGAGTCCGAGCTCGACCTGATCGTCGCCGGCACGCGCGACGCAATCATGATGGTCGAGGCCGGAGCGAAGCTCCTGCCCGAAGACGTGATGGCCGAGGCCATCCTGTTCGGCCACCGCGCGCTCCAGCCGGTCATCGATCTCCAGGAGGAGATCCAGAAGGCCGTCGGCAAGCCGAAGCGCCTGCCCTACATCGAGCCCTCGACCGGCTCGGTCCTCGAGTTCGCGTCCGCGGCCGACGCAGAGCGCGAGCTCGTCGTCATCGACACCGAGACGACCGGCACCGATCCGAAGATGTCCGACCTCGTCGAGGTCGCGGCGGTCAAGGTCAAGGGCACGAAGATCGTCGACCGCTGGTCGACGTTCGTGAACCCCGGCCGGCCGATCGTCGGCAACCAGATGCACGGCATCACCGACAAGGACGTCAAGGGCGCCCCGAGCCCGAAGGAAGCGGTCGACCAGCTGCTCGACTTCGTCGGCGACGGCCTCCTCGTCGGCCACAACATCGGGTTCGACCTCGGCTTCATCGAAGAGGCGAAGGGCGACGGCTTCCGGTTCAAGCCGGGCACGTACCTCGACACGCTGGTCATCGCCCGCGAGGGCTATCCCGGCGCCGAGTCGTACAAGCTCGGCGACCTCGCCCGCTTCTTCGGGATCGAGCTGACCCAGGGCCATCGCTCGCTCCCGGATGCCGAGGCGACCGCGAACCTGCTCCTCTGGTTCGCCCGCGACCTGCCGCCGCGCATCGCGAAGCTGCGTGAGTCGATCGCCGATGCGGTCCGCGCCAACAGGACAGGCGGCGACACCGCTCAGCTGCTCGAATCGGCCCGGCGCGAAGCCCGGGTGAGCAAGGGCCTCTTCAACCTCATTCAGAAGAAGACCGTTCGCCGGGTGGTCCTCGACGAGGGCATCCGGATCGACGGCCGCGGCCTGAGCGACATCCGACCGATCTCGGTCGAGGTCGGGCTCATCCCGCGGGCCCACGGCTCGGGTCTCTTCACCCGCGGCGAGACGCAGGCCCTGACGGTCGCGACGCTTGGCGCGTCATCTGACGTCCAGCGGATCGACACGATCAGCCCCGAGACCGAGAAGCGCTACCTGCACCACTACAACTTCCCGCCGTACAGCACGGGCGAGAACAAGATGATGCGCGGGCCGAGCCGGCGCGACATCGGACACGGCCACCTGGCCGAGCGGGCGCTCCTGCCCGTCCTGCCGGATCACGACGAGTTCCCGTACGTCATCCGCCTCGTGAGCGAGTGCGTCACGTCGAACGGGTCGACGTCGATGGCCTCGACCTGCGGCTCGACGCTCGCCCTGATGGACGCCGGCGTGCCGATCAAGGCGCCGGTGGCCGGGGCCGCGATGGGCCTCATCACCGAGCCCGACGGGACGTTCGTGGTCCTGACCGACATCCTCGGCAAGGAAGATGCGATCGGGGACATGGACTTCAAGGTGACCGGCACACGTGACGGCGTCACCGCGCTCCAGATGGACATCAAGGTCCAGGGCATCAGCGAGGCGATCATCCGCGACGGCCTCAAGCAGGCCCTCGCGGCCCGCCTGACGATCCTCGACAAGATGGCCGAGGTCCTGCCCGAGGCGCGGCCCGACATGAGCGACTTCGCGCCGCGGATCATCACGATCAAGATCAACCCCGAGAAGATCCGCGAGATCATCGGCAAGGGTGGGTCGATGATCCGCAAGATCCAGGAAGAGACGTCGACCGAGATCAACGTCGAGGACGACGGCACCGTCGAGATCGCCGCGGTCTCGGGCGAGAACTCGCGAAAGGCGATCCAGTGGATCGAGAGCCTCACTCGCGAGGTCGAGATCGGGGCGCTCTATCTCGGCAAGGTCACCCGGATCATGGGCTTCGGCGCATTCGTCGAGATCCTGCCGGGCAAGGAAGGGCTGGTCCGGATCGGCGAGCTCGCCGACTACCACGTGCCGAGCGTCGAGGACGTCGTGTCCGTCGGCGACGAGGTGATGGTCGTCGTGACCGAGATCGACCGTCAGGGCCGGGTCAACCTTTCGCGAAAGGCCGCGATGCAGCGGCACCTGGCCAAGGAACCGGTCTGACCGCCGATCTCCGCGCCGCATCGAGCCGCCGGCCCCGCCGGCGGCTCATCGATTCGGCGCCTGCCTCCCGTTCGCGTGACGCCGCCGCGGTTCGCACCGCCGCCGCTCGCGCTCGAACGCTCCCCGGGAGGGCGCGAGACGATCCCCGCCGCGATTCTCGAGCGGAGTGGACGGTGGTTCCATGTCTTCGCTCCCCGGCAGAGCAGATGAACCGGATTTCGCGAATTGGAGCGTGCGCGGCGCTGGATGGCACTCCCGGCAGGGCATCTGAGGGCCGGGCCGCCCAGGACGGCACGGCCGGGAGCGGCAGACCCCGCTGCTATACTCCGCGCGTGCCCGGACCAGTGACAGTGACAGCGGAGCCATGCCCGACATGACACGCCAACCCCTCACCGTCGCGGTCGTCGGCGCCACGGGCGTCGTCGGGCGGACGATGATCCAGGTGCTCAGCGAGCGAGAGTTCCCCGTCGGGCAGCTGCGGCTCCTCGCGTCCGGTCGGTCGGCCGGGCGAACCGTGTCGATCGACGGTCGCTCCCACGAGATCCTCGAGTCGCGCCCCGAGGCGTTCGACGGCGTGGACATCGCCCTGTTCTCGGCCGGAGCCGGTGTGTCGCGCGAGCTGGCGCCCCAGGCAGCCGCCCGCGGCGCGACCGTGGTCGACAACTCGAGCGCCTGGCGGATGGATCCCCAGGTCCCGCTCGTGGTGAGCGAGGTGAACCCCGACGACCTCGAGGGCCACCCGGGCATCATCGCCAACCCGAACTGCTCGACGATGCAGCTCGTTCCGGTGCTCATGGCCCTTCGGGACAGCGTCGGCATCGAACGGGTCGTCGTCGACACCTACCAGGCCGTCTCGGGCACCGGGGCCGACGCGATCGCCGAGTTCGAGAGCCAGATCCGGGCCCACGTCGCGGGCGAGCCGAAGCAGGCCTCGGTCTATCCGCATCCGATCGCCTTCAACGCGCTGCCGCAGGTCGACGTCTTCCTCGACAATGGCTATACGAAGGAGGAGTGGAAGGTCGTCACCGAGAGCCGCAAGATCCTCCACCTGCCGGAGCTGCGGATCTCGTCGACGGCGGTCCGGGTGCCGGTCTTCGTCGCCCACTCCGAGGCGGTCCACGTCGAGACCCGCGAGCCGATCACGCCCGACCGTGCCAGAGAGCTGTTCGGACGCGTGCCGGGCGTCGTCGTCCAGGACGACCCTGCCTCGAGCTCCTACCCCCTCGCGAGCGAAGCGGCCGGACGGGACGAGATCTTTGTCGGGCGCGTCCGGACCGATCCCTCGATCGACGGCGGACGCGGGCTTGCCTTCTGGGTCGTGAGCGACAACCTTCGCAAGGGCGCGGCGACGAACGCGGTCCAGATTGCCGAGGCGCTCGTCGAGCGCGGCTGGGTCGCCTCGGCCGAGCGGCGGGGGGTGGCGCCCTACCGGGCCGAGGCTTCCGATTCCGACAGCCGGCAGCCGGTGGGAGCGGCGAGCGGGGGATCGGCATGACCCACGCCGAGCGCCGGGCGGCGCTCGAGGGGGTGGCAACCGAGGTCAGGTCGTGCACGCGATGCCGCCTCCATGAGACGCGGACCCAGGCCGTGCCGGGGGAGGGGAGCCCGGACACCGAGGTCGTTTTCGTCGGGGAGGGGCCCGGCTTCCACGAGGACCGCCAGGGGAGGCCGTTCGTCGGCCGGGCCGGCGAGCTGCTGACGAGGTTCCTCGCGACGCTGGGCTGGCGCCGCGACGAGGTGTTCATCACGAACGTCGTGAAGTGCCGCCCGCCCGAGAACCGCGACCCGGAGCCCGACGAGGTCGCCGCCTGTGCGCCCTACCTGCGCCGCCAGCTCGAGATCCTGGACCCGGCGCTCGTGGTGACCCTCGGCCGCCACTCGCTCGGGCGATTCATGCCCGGCGAGCGGATTTCCCAGGCTCACGGCACCGTCCGCCCGGTCGACCCCGAGACGGGGGCCCGGCGGGCGCTCGCGTTCGCCCTGTACCACCCGGCCGCCGCCCTCCGCTCGACCGAGGTCGAGCGCCAGAGCTACGAGGACGTCGCGTCGATCCCGACGGCTCTCCTCGACGCCCGCCATCGTCGGGAGTCCGTCGTGGCGTCCGGCGAGCCGATCCGGTCCTGACGGACGTGAGGCAGATGCCTGACACGAACACCCCGCTCCGGATCATCCCGCTCGGCGGCGTCGGCGAGATCGGCAAGAACATGTACGTCTTCGAGTACGGCGACGACATCGTCGTGATCGACTGCGGCCTGATGTTCCCCGACGAGGAGATGTTCGGGATCGACCTCGTCGTGCCCGACATCGCGTACCTCAAGGAGCGCCGCGAGAGCGTCCGGGCGTTCCTCATCACCCACGCTCACGAGGATCACGTCGGCGGCCTGCCGTACGTCCTGCCGGAGTTCCCCGGCGTGCCGGTCTACGCGTCGAAGCTCGCCCGGGGCCTGCTCGGGAACAAGGTCAAGGAGCACAAGCTTCACAACAACCCGCTCCTGGAGCTGGAGCCCGGCGACGACGTCCGGATCGGCCCGTTCGGGGTCATGCCGTTCCGGATCGGCCACTCGATTCCGGACGCGATGGGGATCGCCCTTCGGACGCCGGTCGGCACCGTCGTCCACACCGGCGACTTCAAGTTCGACCACACCCCGGTCGACGGCCGGCTATCGGACTTCGCGATCCTCGCCCGGCTTGGCGCGGAGGGCGTGATCTGCCTGCTGTCGGACTCGACCCGCGCCGAGAACCCCGGCTACACGCCCTCCGAGCGGACGGTCGGCGAGGCATTCCGCGAGATCATGGAGCCGCTCGACGGCCGGGTCATCGTCGCCACGTTCGCCAGCAACATCGCCCGTGTCCAGCAGGTCCTCGATGCCGCCGCCTCGTTCGATCGCAAGGTGACGGTCATCGGGCGCTCGATGGAGCAGAACTTTCGGATCGCCAGCGATCTCGGCTATCTGACCTACGAGCCCTCGCAGATCGTCGCCAAGGACAAGATCAACGAGGTGCCGCCCGCGAAGCTCGTCATCGCGACGACCGGCGCGCAGGGCGAGCCGATGGCCGGGCTCGCCCGGATGGCGAATCGCGATCATCGCTTCGTCGAGATTCAGCCCGGCGACACGGTCATCGTGAGCGCGAGCCCCATCCCCGGCAACGAGGAGTACGTGAGCCGGACGATCGACAACCTGTTCAAGGCCGGCGCAAACGTCTTCTACCACACGATCAAACGGGCGCACGTCTCGGGTCATGCCAGCCAGGAGGAGCTCAAGCTCATGCTGGGCCTGACGAAGCCGCGCCACTTCATCCCGATCCACGGCGAGTTCCGAATGCAGGTCCAGCACGGCCGCCTGGCGATCGAGACGGGAGTCGCCGCCGAGAACGTCTTCATCATCGAGAACGGGACGCCGATCGAGATCTTCGAGGACGGCACCGCGCGCCGCGGCCAGCCGGTGCCTGCCGGCTACGTCTTCGTCGACGGCCTGTCGGTCGGCGACGTCGGCGAGATTGTCCTGCGCGATCGGCGGGCGCTCGCGAACGACGGCATGTTCATGGTCGTGGTCACCGTCGACAAGCAGACCGGCAACGTCGTCGGCCGACCCGAGATCATCACCCGCGGCTTCGTCCACCTCAACGAGCAGGACCCGATCATGGCCGAGGCCGTCGACCGGGTCATGGCCTCGATCCAGAACCCCGGCGACCACATCAGCGAGATCGGCCTGCTCAAGAGCCAGATCAAGGACGGCGTATCGCGGTACCTCTACGAGCAGACGAAGCGCCGCCCGATGGTCTTCCCGGTCGTCGTGGAGGTCTGAGTTGGCCACGAGGCGTCGGCCTACCACGACGAGGACGCCGAGCCGGACCCGACGTCGCAGGTCGGGGCCGGCGTTCGCGATGCCGACCATCCCACCGGACGTCGTCCGGTCCCTCGTCGGGATCGCCCTGCTGGTGGTCGGCGTCGTGACCCTCATCGCGCTCGTCCTGCCGGGCCGCGGCTCGCTGACAGACTGGTGGATCGGCACGGTCGGGCCGTGGTTCGGCAGCGTCCGCTGGCTCCTGCCGTTCCTGCTCCTCGCCACCGGTGCGTACGTGGAATGGGGACCGGGCAAGCGACCGAACTCGGGCTGGGGCCTGACGGTTCTCGGCACGGTCATGGCCTATGCCGGGCTGCTCGGCTTTGTCGAGGTGCTCGGTGGGTTCAGCGGCGGGCGCATCGGGCGCTTCCTCGAGGGGGTACTCGTCCCGCTGGTCACCGCCCCCGGGGCGGTCGTCCTCCTCATGGCATTGGCCATCGGCGGCCTCCTCGTCGCCTTCAACCTCCAGCTCAAGGAGCTCCTCGGGCCCGTGACCGGGTTCGCCCGGTGGGCCAGCAGCACGACCGCCGCGTCGCTGCGCCGCGGGCCGGCGAACGGTGGCCCGGTCGGCGCTCGCGATCGCGGCCGCTCGGCCGCCACCGGCGCCGACGCCGCACGTACGAACGGCCGCCCCGGCGGCGAGGCGGCCGGGGAGCGCCCGAACGGATCCGGCAGCATCCTCGACCAGCCGGCCCCGAGCGCCGGCCAGGCGCCGATGAGCCAGACCGTCTGGACGGGCATGGGCGACGGCATCCCGTCGGCCGGCCGTCGCCGCTCGGGCCTTGGCCTCGCGACCGAGGCGCCGACGGCCCTCGAGTCGCTCCAGGCGGTCGACTGGACGCTGCCCTCGATCGAGCTCCTCGCGCCGCCGGCCGCCGGTCGGGCGGGAGCGACCCTCGATCACGACGAAAACCGCCGCCGGATCGAGGAGAAGCTCCTGAGCTTCGCGATCCCGGCCAAGGTCGAGCAGGTCAACTCGGGCCCGGTCGTGACCCAGTACGAGGTCAAGCCCGAGCACCACGTCAAGGTGTCCCGGATCGAGGCCCTCGCCGACGACCTGGCGATGGCCCTCTCGGCCCGCTCGATCCGGATCGAGGCGCCGATCCCGGGCAAGGACCGGGTCGGCATCGAGATCCCCAACCAGCAGAGCGAGATCGTCGGCTTCCGGCCGCTCGTCGAGGAGAGCAAGATGCTCAACTCGACGAGCCCCCTCACGTTCGCCCTCGGCCGCGACGTCTCGGGCGTCCCCTATGCCGTCGACCTCGCGAAGATGCCCCACCTGCTCATCGCCGGGGCGACCGGCTCGGGCAAGAGCGTCTGCGTGAACGCGCTCATCACGAGCATCCTCATGCGGGCCCGGCCCGACGAGGTCCGGATGATCCTCGTCGACCTCAAGCGGGTCGAGCTCGCGCCGTACGACAAGCTGCCCCACCTCCTCCAGCAGGTCATCGTCGAGCCGAGCCAGGCGAAGGCCGTCCTCAACTGGGCGGTTCGCGAGATGGAGGAGCGCTACAAGCTGCTCGCCGCCCACAACGTGCGCAACATCACCGCCTTCAACGCCCGGCCCGAGGTCCTCGACCCCGACGACCCCGCCGAGCGGATGCCGTTCATCGTCCTGATCGTCGACGAGCTCGCCGACCTGATCATGCGCGAGGGCCGGAAGGTCGAGGACCCGATCGTCAAGATCGCCCAGAAGGCGCGCGCGGTCGGGATCCACCTCGTCCTCGCCACCCAGCGGCCGTCGGTCAACGTCGTCACCGGCCTGATCAAGGCGAACGTGCCCTCGCGGATCGCCTTCGCGATGGCCTCGATGATCGACTCCCGGACGGTCCTCGACGCGCCCGGCGCGGAGGACCTCATCGGCCGCGGCGACATGCTCTACCAGCCGGTCGACCTGCCCCGCCCCGTCCGGATGCAGGGCGTGTTCGTGAGCGACCGCGAGGTGACCGCGGTGACCGAGCACTGGCGGGCCCAGACCGGCGGCCGGACGTTCTACGACGAGGAGATCCTCGCCTTCGCTGAGGCCGAGGACGGCGGC
>DASTVH010000021.1:0-10222 GCA_035759195.1 Candidatus Limnocylindrales bacterium | reverse complement strand
CGTCGCCGTCCGCCACGGACCGTCGAGGCTCGCCGATCGGGCGACGAAGCCCGCCGACCGGGCCCGCGCCGCGTCGCCCGCCCCGGTCGGGCCGCAGGCGAGGACGACGACGTCGCACCCGGCCCGCTGGAGCGCCCGGAGGCGGCGAAAGAATGGCCGCGGATCGCGGGCCGTCACGGCGACGACCGTCGTCCCCGGTCGCGTCGTCCGATGGACGAGGTCGAGCAGCCGCTCGAACGGAGCGGAGGCGTGCGACGAGAGCCGGGCCAGCAGGTCGAGGACCCGCTCGAGCTGGCCGGGCGCCGCCGAGAGGCCGAGCCGAGCGAAGCGGCTTTCGGCGCCGGTGTAGCCGGCCGCGACGATTCCGAAGGCGGCTCGCTCGGCGGCGAGCGCCCGGGCCAGGGATGCCGCAACGACGATGATCGATTCCACCGCCTCGGGGTCGAAGGCGATCTCCCACGCCGGACCGTGGTCGGTCTGGACGTCGAGGGCGATGAGCACCTCACGATCCCGCGACGGCTCGAAGCGCTTCGTCATGGGCCGGCCGAGACGAGCGCTCGTCCGGTGGTGGATCCGGCGCCTGGCGTCGCCGACGGCGTAGGGCCGGACCCCGACGAACCGGGCCGGGTCCTCCGTGAGGCCGAAACGGACCCGCTGCTCGCCGCCCCAGCGGTCCGGCCGTTCGAAACCCGACGTCGGCACAGTTCGCGGCCGGACGATGAAGCGCTGGATGAGCTCCCAATCGGCGCTCGCGGCCTGGCGGGCGAAGAGATCGCCGGCGCTGAGCCGGACCGGCCCGATTGCGAAGACGCCGCGTCGGTCGGCCCCCACGTGAAGGCGGCGGACCACGCGTTCGAACGGCGCGAGCGTCCAGGCGTTCCGCATCGTGAGCGACCCGGCATCGTTCACGACGAGCGGCCGCTCCCGGATGACGACGTGGTTGCTCGTCTCGTCGTCGGCCCGCAGCCAGGCGAGCGGCAGGCGCTTGCGGTTCCAGACCTCGACCGCGAGCGGAATGTCGTGGCCCCACGAGGTCCGGTCGGTGGCGAATCGCCGTTCGTACGTCACGCCGTCGAGCCCGTAGCGGACCCAGATCCAGTGGACGATCTCGAGGAAGAGGAGGATCGTGCCGAGAACGATCGCGACGGGGACCTCGAGGAACGAGCCGCCCAGGATGAGCAGGATCGCGACGACCGCCTGGAGGGTCATCCGGGATCGGCGGCCACCGGCGGCACGGGGACGGCGGCGATGATCGAGGCCAGGGCCGACTCGGCGGTGGCGCCGCGCAGGCCCTGGTCGAGATCGACGACGAGCCGATGCGCGAGTACGGCCGGAGCGACGGCCTTGATGTCGTCGGGCAGCACGAACGACCGACCGGCGAGGACCGCCGCGGCCTGCCCGACGCGGTACAGGGCGACGGTCGCCCGGGGGCTCGCGCCGAGGCTGAGCTCCGGGTGCTCCCGCGTCGCCCGGACGAGAGCCACGACGTACGCCTCGACTTCGTCGGCGACCCGGATCCGGCGGACCTCGTCGCGGAGGAGCAGCAGCCGCTCAGCGTCGAGGACCGGTTCCACGCGGTCGAGCGGCTCGGCCTCGGCCTGGTGGCGCCGGGCGATCCGGCGCTCCCGCGCCTCGTCCGGATACCCGATGCGAGCCCGGACGAGGAAGCGGTCGAGCTGGGCCTGGGGCAGGGCGAACGTCCCGTCGAACTCGACGGGGTTCTGGGTGGCGAGGACGACGAACGGATCGGGCAGGGGATGGGTCGCGCCCTCGATCGAGACCTGGCGCTCCTGCATCGCCTCGAGCAGGGCCGACTGGGTGCGTGGCGTCGCCCGGTTGATCTCGTCGACGAGGAGCACGTTCGTGAAGACGGGCCCGGCGACGAAGCGAAGGCCGGTCGGTTCGAAGAGGCTCGACCCGGTGACGTCCGAGGGCAACAGGTCCGGCGTGCCCTGGATCCGCGCGGTGCGCAGGCCGAGCGATCTGGCGATCGCCCGCGCGAGGAGCGTCTTGCCGGTCCCGGGCACGTCCTCGAGCAGGACGTGGCCGCCGGTCAGCAACGCGATCAGCGTGAGGCGGATCGCCTCGTCGGCCCCGACGACGGCCCGCCCGACCGAACGGCCGACGTCCTCGAGGAGCCGGCGCCCGGCCGCCACGGCGCCCGATCCCGGAGCGTCGCCGCCGTCGCGGGGGAGCGTCGTCGAGTCGGCGTTCGTGACGTCAGCTCTCGCTGGCGAGGCGCCGCAGGACAGCCGGCAGGATCCCGCCGTGATGGTAGTAGCCGACGTCGATCGGGCCGTCGAGGCGGGCGACGACGTCGAACCGGCGCTCCTCGCCGCGCTCGTCGCGGGCGCTGACGGTCAGCCGCTGGCGGGGCACGAGGTCGCCGGCCAGTCCGGCGACCGAATAAGTCTCGCGACCCGTCAGGCCGAGCGAGGCGGCAGTCTCGCCGGGGGCGAACTGGAGCGGCAGGACGCCCATCCCGACGAGGTTCGAGCGGTGGATCCGCTCGAAGCTCTCGGCCAGGACGGCCCGGACGCCGAGGAGGGCGGTGCCCTTGGCGGCCCAGTCCCGTGAGGAGCCCGTGCCGTACTCCCGTCCGGCGATGACGACGAGCGGGACGCCCTCGGCCCGGTACCGCATCGCCGCGTCGTAGATGAACTGCTCCTCGCCGTCGGGCAGGTGGATCGTGTACGGCCCCTCGCGACCCTCGACGAGCCGGTTGCGCAGCCGGATGTTCCCGAACGTGCCGCGCATCATCACCTCGTGGTGGCCGCGTCGGGCCCCGTACGAGTTGAACTCGAGCGGACCGACGCCGCGTGCCTGGAGCCAGGTCCCGGCCGGCGAGGACGGCGCGATCGAGCCGGCCGGCGAGATGTGGTCGGTCGTGACCGAGTCGCCGAGGACCGCGAGGACCCTGGCGTCCTCGATGTCGGTGAGGGGCGGCGGATCGATCGTCAGCCCCTCGAAGAACGGCGGGCGGGCGATGTAGCTCGAGTCCGGGTCCCACTCGTAGCGGTCGCCGTCGGGGATCGGCAGTGCCTTCCAGCGCTCGTCGCCCTCGAAGACGACGGCATACGTCCGCCGGAACAGCTCGGGGTCGATCGACTCGCCGATGACCTTCCGGATCTCGGCAGGGTCGGGCCAGAGGTCGGCCAGCATGACCGGGCGGCCCTCCGAATCGGTCCCGAGCGGCTCGCTCAGCAGGTCGATGTCGACGCGCCCGGCGAGCGCGAACGCGACGACGAGCGGCGGCGAGGCCAGGTAGCTCGCCCGGGCCAGGGGATGAATGCGCCCCTCGAAGTTTCGGTTGCCCGACAGGACGGCGGCGACGACGAGGTCGTTCTCCTCGATCGCCCTGGCGATCGGTGCGTCGAGCGGGCCGGAGTTGCCGATGCAGGTCGTGCAGCCATAACCGGCGAGGGCGAACCCGAGCGCCTCCAGCGGGGCCATGAGGCCGGCCGCCTCGAGGTAGCCGGTGACGGCTTTCGAGCCCGGCGCGAGGGACGTCTTCACGGTCGGCCCGACGGTGAGGCCGCGGGCCACCGCGTTCCGGGCGAGGAGTCCGGCGCCGACCATGACGGTCGGGTTCGAGGTGTTCGTGCAGGAGGTGATCGCGGCGATCGCGACCGAGCCGGTTCGGATCGTATGGCGCTGCCCGTCGATCTCGATCGAGACGGGGAGGTACGTCCGCCGAACGGCGTCCGCCGCCGCGCGGGCGTCCTCCGTCGCGGCTGCGTCCGCCTTCGGCGCGGCCTCCGCCGCGGCTCGGACCAGGCCGGCCGGCGGCGGCTCCTGGGTCGTCCGGCTCGAGGCGAACGACGGAGCGTCGCTGGCCGGGAACGACTCGGCCGACGCCTCCTCGACCGCGCCTCCCTCGGGCCGCCGTGCCTCGACCCCGGCATCGTCGAGGGCGACGAGGCCGTTCGGGAAATTCGCCTGGAAGTTGGCCCGGAGACCGGCCAGCGGGACGCGGTCCTGGGGTCGGCGGGGTCCGGCCACCGACGGCTCGACCGTGCCGAGATCGAGCTCGAGCAGCGCGTCGAACTCGGGGCCGGGACCCGGCTCGCGCCACAGGCCCTGCTCCTTCGCGTAGCGCTCGACGAGGTCGATCCGCTCATCGCTTCGGCCGGTCAGGCGGAGGTACGAGAGCGTTTCGTCGTCGATCGGGAAGATCGTCGACGTCGCTCCGAACTCGGGGCTCATGTTGCTGATCGTCGCGCGATCGGCGAGCGAGAGGTTTGCCAGCCCGTCACCGGCGAACTCCACGAACGCCCCGACGACGCCGAAGCCGCGCAGGAGCTCGGTCACGACGAGGACGAGGTCGGTCGCGGTCGAGCCCCGCGGCAGCTCGCCGCCCAGCCGGACCCCGACGATCCGGGGCATCGGCTGGTAGAGCGGCTGCCCGAGGAGGACCGCCTCGGCCTCGATCCCACCGACGCCGTAGCCGAGGACGCCGAGCGCGTTGATCATCGTCGTGTGGGAGTCGGTCCCGACGAGCGTGTCGGGATAGGCGATCCGGCCCGACCCGCCCTCGTCCGGCGCGTCCGTGACGACCGTCGCGAGGTGCTCGAGGTTGACCTGGTGAACGATGCCGGTCCCGGGCGGCACGACGCGGAGGTCGCGGAACGCGGTCTGGGCCCAGCGCAGCAGCTGGTAGCGCTCGCCGTTTCGCTCGTACTCGCGATCGACGTTGAAGGCGAAGGCCGCCGGCGTCCCGAACCGGTCGACCTGGACCGAGTGGTCGATGACGAGGTCGGCCGGGACGAGCGGGTTGACCTTCGCCGGGTCGCCACCGAGGTCGGCCATCGCGTCGCGCATGACGGCCAGGTCGACGATCGAGGGAACGCCGGTGAAGTCCTGGAGGACGACCCGGGCCGGCATGAACGGCACCTCGGCCTCGGCCGCCGAGCCGGGCCGCCACGAGGCGAGCGTCTCGACGTCCTCGGGCCGGACGATGCCGCCGCCGGCGTGCCGCAGGACGTTCTCGAGCAGGATCTTGAGGGTGACCGGTGCGCGACCGAGGTCGATGCGGTCCTCGAGCGTCACGAGGCGGAAGGCGTCGGGCAGCCCGGCGCCGAGGCCGGACCGGGCGCCGAAGGGGTCGGGGCTGGGCACGCATCCTCCGTGGGGGTGGTCGGTACACTCGTTGCGTGACAGAGTACCGCGACGCGGCCGAGCCTCGGTCCGGGGCCCGATGAAGGCCTGGGACGCGGCCGAGCCACACCCCGAGCGGGACGACGAGTCACGGTCCGAGACGCTCGAGGCGCTCGAGGCGGCCGGCATCGATCTCGACCCGGCCGGCCCGGGCGCGGCCGACCGCGGCGCACCGTCGGGCGCCGATCATTCCCACCCGTCGGGATCGCCCGCCGATCACGCCCATCCCCACCTGCGAAGCGAGCCGGGCAGCCCCCCGGTCGTCGGGATCGTTGGAGCCGGGCCTGTCGGGACGGCCCTGGGTGTCGCGCTTCACCGCGCCGGCTGGCCGGTCCAGGCCGTCGCCAGCCGGGATCCGGGGCGGCGCGAGCGCTTCCGCGACCTGGTCGGCACTGCGCGCGGATTCGCCGAGGCCGCCGCCCTTCTCGAGGAGGTCGAGCTCATCGTCCTCGCTGTCCCCGACGACGCCGTCGCCGAGGTCGCCGGCGGGCTCCGGATGTACAGCGGCCAGGCGATGATCCACACGAGCGGCCTGCTCGGCGCCGAGGTCCTCGCGCCGGCGATGGCGGCCGGGACGCAGATCGGCTCGTTCCACCCCCTCGTCGCCTTCGCCGACGTCGAGCGGGCGGTCGCGGCGCTCCGCGGGGCGACGATCGCGATCGAGGGCGACGACCAGCTCGCGACGCTCCTGGCCGGGATGGCCGAGGCGATCGGCGGCGTGCCCGTTCGGCTTGCCCCGGGAGCCAAGGCGGCCTACCACGCTGCCGCCGTCCTGGCCGCGGGGGGATTCGTCGCGCTGCTCGACGCGATCGCCGAGCTCGGCCGGGTCGCCGGGCTCGACGAGCGGGGCGCGCTCGCGATCTACGGCCCGCTCATCGAGCAGACGCTGGGCAACGCCCGAGCCCTCGGGATCCGAACCGCCCTGACCGGCCCGATCACCCGGGGCGACCGCGGCACGCTGGCCGCCCACCTGGCCGCGATGCGCGACTTCGCGCCCGCCGCGCTGGACCTCTACGTGGCCGCCGCCGAGCGCGAGATCGCCCTCGCCGAGGCGCGTGGCGCGCTGACCGCGGAGATCGCGGATTCGTTGCGACGGTCACTTGCAACGGCCCGGTGACGCGGTACCATTGCGGCCCATGGAGCACAGCATCGCCGCGAAGTACGCGGCCCGTCCGGCCGCACACTTCGTCCGCCCGTCCGGCCGGGCGCGGGAGCGACGACTCGGGCTCCGGACCGCCGGCAGCTTCCAGGCCTCGAGAGCCCGACCCACCGTCCTCCGCCAGCCGGACGTGAACGTCCTGGCCCGGCTCCGGGGCGGCTGGCGAGCCTACCGCGCGGCCCGTCCGGATCGGCCAACGGATGGACGACCCCGCCCCGCGATCGCGATGCACTGGGCGCGCTCGGCGCGCGCCGGGACGGACCGCCGCTCCAGCGCCGCCATGGCGCCGTGGCGCGGCTGAGGTCCGCCACCGCCACATCCGCCGGCGGAATCGTCGTCCGCTCCCAGGGCGGTGAACCGCAGCTCGTCGTCGGGTCCCGGCGACGCGACCGCAACATCGTCACCTGGACGCTGCCGAAGGGCACGCCGAATGCCGGCGAGACGCGGGAACAGACCGCGACACGCGAGGTCGCCGAGGAAACCGGGCTCGAGGTCCGGATCACGGCCCCCTTCGATTCGATTCAATACACGTTCGTCCAGCGCGGCGTGAGGATCCACAAGACCGTCGTCTACTTCCTCATGGAGTCGACCGGCGGCGACCTCGACCGCCACGACCACGAATTCGAGGCCGTCCGCTGGGTCTCGTTCGCGGAGGCCCAGCGGCTGCTGACGTTCGAGACCGAACGGGCGCTCGTCGCCCGCGCCGCCGAGGTCCTCGGGTTGGCAGCCGCTCCCGAGCCGGGACTCGGCTCGGCGGCGGCCGGCGAAGCCCTGCCGGCCGGCCCCGGCGCATGACGGCCGTTCGGGCGCCGTCGTGACCGGCGCCGAGACCCTTGGCGCCGGCGTCCACGAGACGCCGCTCCGCGATCGCCACGAGGCGCTCGGGGCGAAGCTGATCGAGTTCGGCGGCTGGCGGATGCCGCTCCAGTACCGGGGCATCCTCGACGAGCACCGGGCCGTCCGCGAGCGGGCCGGCCTGTTCGACCTCTCGCACATGGGCGAACTCTTCGTCGAGGGCAGCGACGCCGGTCGGGCGCTCGCCCACGCCCTCGTGACGAACCCGCCCGCCCTGAAGCTCGGCCGAGCCCAGTACTCGATGCTCTGCGCCGAGGACGGCGGCATCCTCGACGACCTCATCGTTTACCGCCTCGCCGAGGAGCGCTTCCTCGTCGTCGCCAACGCGGCGAACGCCAACGTCGTCAGCGACGCGCTCGTCGAGCGCCTGTCGGGCTTCAAGGCGGTTCTCGACGATCGCTCGCTGGCGATGGCCCTCTGCGCCGTCCAGGGTCCGCGGTCCGTCGAGATCGTCGGCCGGCTCACGGACGTCGACCTCTCGTCGCTTCGCTACTACGCAATCGCCGAGGGCACCGTCGCCGGCATCCGGGCGCTCGTCGCCCGGACCGGCTACACCGGCGAGGACGGCTTCGAGATCTTCGTCGACAACGGACGGGCCGGCGATCTCTGGGAGACGCTGCTCCGGGTCGGCGAGGACGCCGGGATCGCCCCGATCGGCCTCGGCGCCCGGGACACCCTCCGGCTCGAGGCCGGCATGCCGCTCTACGGCAACGAGCTCGATCGCTCGACGAACCCGTACGAGGCCGGCCAGGGCCGGATCGTCAAGCTCGACAAGCCCGACGATTTCGTCGGCCGGACGGCCCTCGAGCAGGTCGAGCGCGACGGGCCGAAACGTAGGCTCGTCGGACTCGTCATGCAGGGCCGGGGCATCGCCCGCCATGGCTACCCGATCCACGCCGGCGGGCAGCCGATCGGCACGGTCACGAGCGGCACCCATTCGCCCACGCTGGGCGAGGCGATCGCGATGGGCTACGTCGCTCCGGCCCATGCCGAGCCGGGTACGATACTCGACGTGGAGATCCGTGAGCAGCGGGTGCCGGCCGAGGTCGTACCGCTGCCCTTCTACCGCCGGCCGGGCTGAGCCCGCCGGGTCCACGCCAACCCCGACCGCGACGGCGACCGCCCGTCCCGCGGATCCGGACATCGGCGGCTCGCCGCACCGACGAAGGAGGAGTGCGCCCAGATGGTGCCCACGGAGCTGCGCTACACGAAGGACCACGAGTGGGTCCGGGTCGAGGGTGACGAGGCGACGGTCGGGATCACCGAATACGCCGCCGGCCAGCTCGGCGACATCGTGTTCGTCGAGCTGCCCGAGGCGGGCAGGAAGCTCGATCAGTTCGCGACGTTCGGGGTCGTCGAGTCGGTCAAGGCGGTGAGCGACCTCTTCGCCCCGGTATCGGGCGAGGTGGTCGCCGGCAACGAGGCCCTGGCCGGCTCCCCGGAGCTCGTCAACAGCGACCCGTACGGCGATGGCTGGATGATCCGGATCAAGGTCGCCGACGCCACGGAGCTCGACGGCCTGCTCGACGCCGGCGCCTACGACCAGCTGACCGCCGAGGGCTGACGGCGATGCCCTATGGACCGCACGCCGCCGACGACCGCGAGCGAATGCTCGGGGCCCTCGGCATCGCCAGCGTCGACGAGCTGTTCGAGGACATCCCCGAGGCGCTCCGGGCGAGCGGCCTGGACTTGCCGGGCCCGGAGCCCGAGCTCCACCTGACGGCCCGCCTCCAGGAGCTCGCCGCCCGCAACCGGACCGATCTCGTGTCGTTCCTCGGGGCCGGCGCCTACCGCCACTGGACCCCGGCTGCGGTCGACCAACTCCTGCTCCGCGGCGAGTGGTACACGGCCTACACGCCCTATCAACCCGAGATCAGCCAGGGCACGCTCCAGTCGATCTACGAGTACGAGTCGCTCATCGCCGAGCTGACGGGCCTCGACGTCGTCTCGGCATCGCACTACGACGGGGCGGCCGCCACGGCGGAGGCCGCCCTCATGACCTGTCGCCAGACCAGGCGGGCGCGGGTCCTCGTCTCGGCCGCCGTCCACCCTCACTACCGCGAGACGATCCGGACGTATTTCGCCGGCCGGCTCGAGGTCGACGAGATCCCGGTCGCGACCGAGGGTGAGGCGGCCGGAACGACCGATCTCGCCGCGCTCGAGGCGCTCCTCGGCGACGCGGAGCGGCCCGTCGCGGGCGTCCTCGCCGCCCAGCCGAACTTCTTCGGCCTGCTCGAGCCGATGGCCGCGATCTCGGAGGCCAGCCACGCCGCCGGCGCGCTGTTCGTCGCGGTCGTGGAGCCCGTCTCGCTCGCGGTCCTTGCGCCGCCGGGCGAATACGGCGCCGACATCGCGGCGGGCGAGGGCCAGCCGCTCGGGATCGCGCCGCAGTACGGCGGCCCGTACCTCGGCATCCTCGCCGCCACCGACGCCCTCGTCCGGCAGATCCCCGGGCGCCTCGTCGGGATGACGACCGACCTCGACGGCCGGCGGGCGTATGTCATGACACTACGCGCGCGCGAGCAGGACATCCGGCGGGATCGGGCGGCCAGCAACATCTGCACGAACCAGGCGCTGCTCGCGCTCGCCGCCTCGATCTACGTCGCGACGCTCGGGCCGCACGGCCTGCGCGACGTCGCGGCGACCGGGGCGGCCCGGGCGGCCGAGCTCGAGGTTGCCCTGGCGGCCGTCGGAGTCGAGCGCCTCCACCCGGGCCCCTACCTCAACGAGTTCGCGGTCCGCGTGGCCGGCGCCCGTGACGTCCATCGGCGGCTGCTCGAGCGGGGCTTCCTGGCCGGGCTCGCCCTGGCCGACGTCGCGCCGGGCGATCCGGCCCTCGAGGACGCGCTCCTCGTCTGCGCCACCGAGGTGACCACGAGCGAGGAGATCGCCCGCTTCGCCGGCGCAGTCGAGGACGTCCTCGCCGGCCGGCCGCCGGTCGCGGTCGAGGCCGGCGCTGGCGCGGAGCGACCGCGCCGCGAGCGCCGCCAGACCGCGGGAGCGCCCCGATGACCGTCGTCGGGGAGCGCCTCCAGCCCACGATCTTCGAGC
>DASTVH010000020.1:0-5781 GCA_035759195.1 Candidatus Limnocylindrales bacterium | reverse complement strand
ACCGCCGCACGTTGCTTGCGCGCAACTGGTACGTTCGGCCGGTATTGAAGCGAGCGGGAGGGCCGGTCATCGTCGGCCACTGGAATCCGCCTCGATCGAACCAACCACCAGGGGGCACCATGAACCGCGTCGGCCGAACCGGTCGCGCCGCCGCCTCGATCCTCGCCACCGCGCTGCTCGTCGCCGGCCTCGTGCCGGGGGCGCTGGCTGTCAACGTCGAGCCCGACAAGGCCGAGGTCGTGATCGTCCTCGACTTCTCGGCGTCGATCCTCGACGACGACGCGAGCCGGAACCGCTTCGGAGCCGCCCTCGAGCGGATCGCGGCGCGCGTCGACGAGACCTCGCGCGACCTGATCGGTGGCGACACGACGGTGTCGATCGTCCAGTTCGCCTCGCGCGCGATCGACTACCCGAACTGCACGAACCTCCAGCTGCGCGGCAGCCCGGCGGCCGTCCGGGTCTTCGCCAACTGCCTGCGCTCGGTCGCGGGCGCGTACCGCCGCGGCCTCGATCCGGCGTTGACGGACGCGATCGGCATCGACACGAACTACGTCGCGGCGATGGAGCAGGCGGCGGTCCACCTGCCCGAAGAGTCGGTTCGGCCGACCCTCATCCTGTTCTCCGACGGCCGGCACGACGTCGCAGGCGTGCCCGTCGCCGAGGTCGGGCCTGCGCGCGATCGGCTGTTCGGCAATCGCTCGCCGTTCGCGCTGCTCCCGGTCGGGATGGGGCTCGACCCGGCGGATCGCGACGAGCTCGAGGCGGGGCTCTTGAGGCTGCAGACGATCCGCGACATGCCGGCCTGCGCGACCGGGGCGGCGTTCGTATGGCCGCAGGTCGTCTTCGAGTCGCCTGACGACGCGGGCAACGCCGTCGGTGTCGCCCTCCAGAACGCGACGTGCACGTTCACCGTCGCCCCGACGCCGGTCCCGACGCCGTCGTCGGCGACCGCCGTCCAGGGCATACAGCTTCGGCCGCTCGACGGACGGATCGAGGTGACCTGGAGCGCACCGACCCGGGTGACCGAGCCGATCACCGACTACCGCGTCCGATGCGCCGCCGAGGGCGAGGAGCCGATCGAATCGACCGAAGGCGTGTCGCTCGAGCGGGCGGCGGTCGTCGAGGGCCTGACGAATGGGACTGAATACCGCTGCGAGGTGGCCGTCGTCACGGAATCATCCGAAGGCGAGTGGACCGCCTCGGCGACGAGCGCGACACCCGTCGAGCCGCCCTCGCCACCCGGCAAGCCGACCGTCGAGCCGCTCGACGGCGCGGTCCGGGTCAGCGTCAGCTCGAACGACGCCCGCGCGTCCCGATACCAGTACGAGTGCTCCGCGGACGGCGGGACGACGTGGGTCGGCGACGCCGAGGTCGACGCCGCCGGCGACACGGCGGCCCAGGTCGGCGGCCTGGCGAACGGCGTCGATCACGTCTGCCGGGCGTTCGCCCTCAACGACAGCGGTTTGAGCGATGCCTCGCCGCTCTCGGATCTCGTCCGGCCGTGCGGCTCGATCCTCGAATGCAACGCCCTCGCGGTGCCGATCCTCGCCGGGATCGGCGTCCTCCTCCTCGCGGGCCTGCTCCTCGCCTTCTTGCTCCTCTACCGGGATCGTGGCGGCGGCTACACGGTCGCGGTCGTCGACGTCGTCCACACGGCGAACCTCGGCTATGGCTCGAACCTCCGCGTCCGCTTCGACCGGGCCGGGAAGGGGCGCGACGTCACCGGAATCAGTACGGTGCGCGGCCCGGGGGCGGACCTGCGGATCCAGAAGCTCCGCGGCGAGCGCTTCAGTGTGCGCGATCGTTCGGGAACGCGCGTGGTCGGCTCGGGCGAGCAGCTCGTCGTCGTCGACTCGGCGGGCGCCCGCCACCAGCTCGTCCTCTGGGCCTTCGAGGGCAAGGCGGCCTCGGCCGTCTCCGGCCGCCGCTGAGGGCGTCGACACGGCGGCCGCGACCGTGCTGGCGCCGATATTGGTCGCATGTATCACGTGTGATACATTGGCCGTATGAGTACCGTCACGATCCGCGATCTGCGAAACCACGGTGGCGACGTCGTCGACCGTGCGGCCGCGGGTGAGCACGTGGTCATCACGCGAGGCGGCCGCCCCGTCGCCGAGCTCCGGCCGATTGCCCGAAGCGGCCTCGCCGCCGCGACGCTCCTGTCCCGTTGGCGGCGCCTGCCCGCCGTCGACCCGGCGGCCCTGCGAGGCGAGATCGACGCACTGATCGACCAGCGGCTGTGAGTGCCGCGGAAGGTCTCCTCGACACCAACACCGTGGTCCTCCTCCCTCGGCTGACCGATCCAGACGCGCTGCCGGAGACCCCGCTCATCAGCGCGATCACTCTCGCGGAACTCGCCGTCGGGCCGCTCGTCGCCCGGGGCGAGACGGAACGTGCGGCCCGACTCGCCCACGTCCAGCAGGCGGAGGCCGACTTCGATCCACTGCCGTTCGACGCGGCTGCCGCTCGGGCGTTCGCTCGCGTCGCCGCATCACTCAGGAAGGCCGGTCGCAAGCCGACGGCGCGAGCGTTCGACGCGATGATTGCCGCGGTGGCCATCGCGAACGGTCTGCCGCTCTACACCTGCAACCCGAGCGACTTCGCGGGCATCGACGACCTCGAGCTCCACGCCGTCCCGCACCCGGACGCCCCGACGACCTAGCCCTCGAGGCCGCGGTACGTGCGCTCCGATCGCCGCGCGACCCGGAGGACGACGACGACCCGATCCTCGTCCTCGATGAGGTGGACGACGCGGAGGTCGCCGACCCGCAGGCGCCAGAGATCGGTGCCGGCGAGCTTGGTTGCGCCGGGCGGCCGCGGGTCGATGGCCAGGGCAAGGATCGGGCCGCGGAGTCGCGCGGCGTCGCCCGGAGGGAGGCGTCGGAGCTGGCGCTGGGCTGCCGGCCCGAGCTCGACCCGTCGGCCGTGCTCGCTCACTCCCGCTCAGGGTCGTAGGTCGCCTTGACCTCCGCCGCGAGCGAGCCGAAGAATGCCTCGGCCGCCTCGCCGCCGTCCTGGCGGTATTCCTCGAGGGCGGCCTCGGCGGAGGCCCGATCCTCGGCCGTTTCCGCCTCGTCGAGCCAGGCCGCCAGCGCCTCGTCGACAATCGCCCGAACGCTCCGATCGGAGCGTGCGGCCTCGACCTTGACCGCCCGATAGAGGTCCGCGTCGACGTCGATCGTGACTTTCATGGTGGCCAGCATACAAGCATGCTGGCTTCCTTGTACGCCGACTTCCACGACGGCCGATCCACGACTGCGCAGTAGACTCCGGCCATGGCAGACGCAGGTCGGTCACCCAGCTCCGGGCAGGACACCGCCCGGCCGACCTCGCCCGAGAACGAGGCGATGTGGCGCGGCATCCTCCTCGGCACCGATCACCGCTACAAGGAGAACTACGCGCTCCTGAATCGGCTGCCCGGATCGCCGCGCTGCCGCTTCTGCAGCGCGCCGTTCAAGGGCCCCGGGGCGATCGTCGCCCGGCGGATGGGTCGGCGGCCCTGGGCCAAGAACCCGCACTACTGCGAGACCTGCTGGGTCCTGCTCGAGCACGAACGCGGCGGCGCAGAGATCGACTGCAGCCTCCTCTTCGCCGACGTTCGCGGCTCGACCGCCCTGGCCGAGACGATGCGCGCCAGCGAGTTCAGCCGGGTCCTCAACCGCTTCTACGAGACCGCCGCCCGGGTCCTGTTCGAGCACGAGGCGGTCCTCGACAAGTTCGTCGGCGACGAGGTCGTCGCGCTCTTCATTCCGGCCCTCACCGGCGATCAGCACGGCGCCCGGGCGGTCGCCGCCGCGAAGGCCCTGCTCCGCGCGACCGGCCACGGCGAGCCCGACGGGCCCTGGCTGCCGATCGGGATCGGCGTCCACACCGGGATCGCGTTCGTCGGCGCGGTCGGCGAACCACCGAGCACGACGATCACCGCCCTCGGCGACACCGTGAACACCGCCGCGCGGCTGGCCACGGCCGCGGGACCCGGCGAGCTGCTGATCTCGGTCGGTGCGGCGACGGCGGCGGGCGTCGACGGCGAGCCCGGCGAGCGACGGGACCTCGAGCTCAAGGGCAAGGCCGAACGCGTCCCGGTCATCGCCCTGTCGGTCTGACCCGTCCGCCGCGAGGTCGCTGCGGCCGCCCGGCATCAGCCGAGCACGTTGGCCAGAACGGCCATCACGGCGAGACTGGCCGCCGACGGGCCGACCACTCCGATGATCCCCCACGCCCTCGCGCGCAACCACGAGGGAGGCTCGCTCTGCGCCTCCTCTGCCATGTGCTCGAAGGTCGCCACGACCACGACCGCGAGGCCCGCGACGAAGCCGACGACCGCGGCGAGGAGCACGACGCCCCGCGACGTGCCGTTGAGCAGGAGCACCGCGACCCCGATCGCGACCGGGACGACCGGGCCGACCACGTAGCCGAGAACGAACTGGATCGCCGCCTGGACGAGAAGTTCGCGCCGGCCCACGATCCGAAATCCGGTCGCCGCCTCGAGCTCCTTCCGAGCGGCGTCTCGACGAGCCCGCTCCGCGCGCAGCGGGGCCGCCTCGGCGTCCCGCCCGGCCCGAAGGGGTCGACCAAACCGGCGGTCGGCCCACCAGAGGGCCAGCCCGAGGGCAACGACGGTTCCAACGATGGCCAGGGGCAGCAGCTCGCGTGTCACGATGGCCGGCGGGCGCCTCGCCGGCTCAGCTCGTCTCGACCAGCTTCGCGAGTCCCGCGACGGCGTCGACGATCGGCTTGCTCAGGCCCGTGAGGCTCAGCAGCGGGATCGCCTGGGACGTGCCGAAGCGGACGGCCAGCCCGAGGTCGATCGGCCAGGTCGGGATCTTCTCGCTCCGCTTGTAGCTCTCCTGGCGGACCTCGACGTCGCGGGCGAGCGCCGCGACCTGGTCTGGTGTCAGCTCATCCGATCGCTCGAGGAGGTCGCGCGACAGCCGGTCGATCTGCTGGCCGAGCTGCTCGACCTCGACCCGCAGCCGGGTCGCCTCGCGGACCATCGTCTGGTGGATCGTCCAGAGCGGCGCGATGAACGTCACCGGGGCGAGGACGGCGAGCACGCCGAGGAACGCGGTATGCAACCCGACGTACGTCGTCCCGTAGCCCATCCGCGGCCCGAGCACGACCCAGGCCGCGAGGAAGATCGCCGGCACCGTCACGAGGAGCGCGTTCCACAGGCAGATGTCGCCGAGCGGCCGGAAGCCGCCGCACCGATCGGGGTGGTTCAGCTGGAGGCGAAGGTCGAACCGGGTGCCGAGCTCGCGGACCTTGACCGCGACGACGAGCATCCGCCACAGGACGAGGCCGAGGGCAAGGCCGAGGAGGGCCTCGCCCAACATGTCGGCGAGCATCAGGGGGCCCGCCCGGCCGAGCGACCGGGGGCCGTCGCCGACCAGGAACCGATCGAGCCCGCCCGCCGCGGTCGGGAAGCGGGCGATCGCGAACGCCATGAAGACGATGCCCGGCACGAGCCCCCGTCGAGCGTTCATCAGTCGTTCGGCGTCGGCCTCGAAGGCTTCGAATCGTGGCAGGTCCGCCGGCGCGATCACGCCCCGGACCCGGAGCACGTCGAACGCGTCGGGGATCCGCCGGGCGAAGACGTGGAAGACGCCGAACGCGACGATGACGGTGACGAGCCCGGTGGCATACATCGGGTCGTCCGTGAAGAAGCCGAACCAGGCGAGGACTCCGGCGACCGCCACCGGCGCCGCGAGGAGGAGCCGTTCGAGCCAGAGGTTGGTGACGACGCGGATCAGCCTCCGAGCCGGCGGCGCGGTTGCGTAAGCC
>DASTVH010000019.1:0-11122 GCA_035759195.1 Candidatus Limnocylindrales bacterium | reverse complement strand
GTTCTTGATGTAGTCGGCGTGGCCCGGGCAGTCGACGTGGGCGTAGTGGCGGGCGTCGGTCTCGTACTCGACGTGGGCGATCGCGATCGTGATCCCCCGCTCGCGCTCCTCGGGCGCGTTGTCGATCGTGTCGAAGGCGCGATACTCGGCCTCGCCCTTGAGGGCGAGGTACTTGGTGATCGCCGCGGTCAGGCTCGTCTTGCCGTGGTCGATGTGGCCGATCGTGCCGATGTTCACGTGCGGCTTGGTTCGCTCGAACTTCTTCTTGGCCATCTCAGGTTTGCTCCCTGCTCCACTGCCGCCGGGCGGGCGGTCCTAGCCCTTTGCCTTCTGGACAAGCTCCGAGGCCAGCGTGCTGGGAACCTCGGCGTAATGACTGAACTCCATCGACGACGTCGCCCGGCCCTGGGTCATCGACCGCAGGTCGGTGACGTAGCCGAACATCTGGGCGAGCGGGACGAACGAGCGGACGACCTGCGTCGAGCCGCGCGACTCCATGCCCTCGATCTGACCTCGTCGGCTGTTGAGGTCGCCGATCACGTCGCCCATGAACTCCTCGGGCATCGTGACCTCGACCCGCATGATCGGCTCGAGGATGATCGGGTCGGCCTTGGCGAAGGCGTCCTTGATCGCCATCGAACCGGCGATCTTGAAGGCCATCTCCGACGAGTCGACCTCGTGGTACGAGCCGTCGTGCAGCGTGACCTTGACGTCGACGACCGGGAAGCCGGCGTAGATGCCGGTCTCGAGCGCCTCGCGGACGCCCGCGTCGACGGACTTGATGTACTCGCGGGGGATCGCGCCGCCGACGATCTTGTCGACGAACTCGTACCCGGCACCCTTCTCCTGTGGCTGGAGGGTGATGACCGCGTGGCCGTACTGGCCCTTGCCGCCCGTCTGTCGGACGAAGCGGCCGTTGCCCTCGGCGGCGCGCCGGACGGTCTCGCGATAGGAGACCTGGGGCTTGCCGATGTTGGCCGCGACCTTGAACTCGCGGACCATCCGGTCGACGAGCACGTCGAGGTGCAGCTCGCCCATGCCCGCGATGAGCGTCTCGGCCGACTCGGGGTCGGTGTGGACCCGGAACGTGGGGTCCTCCTCCGAGAGGCGCTGGAGGGCGAGCGTCAGCTTATCCTGGTCGGCCTTCGTCTTCGGCTCGATCTTGACCTCGATGACCGGCTCGGGGAACGACATCGACTCGAGGATCACCGGGTGGTCGGGGTCGGACAGCGTGTCGCCGGTGAAGGTCTCCTTCAGCCCGACCGCCGCGGCGATGTCGCCGGCGTAGACCTCGTCGATCTCCTCGCGGTGGTTCGCGTGCATCTGGAGGATGCGCCCGATCCGCTCCTTCCGGCCCTTCGTGGGGTTGAGCACGTACGACCCGGCCTTGAGCGTGCCGGAGTAGACCCGGAAGAACGCGAGCTTGCCGACGAACGGGTCCGCGGCGATCTTGAACGCGAGGGCGCTGAACGGCTCCGTGTCGTCGGGCGTCCGGACGACCTCCGAGCCGTTGCGCGGGTCGGTGGCGATCATCGGCGGGACGTCGAGCGGCGACGGCAGGTAGTCGACGACCGCGTCGAGCATCTTCTGGATGCCCTTGTTGCGGAGGGCCGAGCCCGTCAGGACCGGGATGATCCTCGTCGTCAGCGTGCCCAGCCGGAGGCCGCGCTTGATCTCGGCGACCGTGAGTTCCTCGCCCTCGAGGTACTTGTGGGTCAGCTCGTCGTCCATGTCGGCGACGGCCTCGATCATCGTGTGGCGATGCGTCTCCGCCTCGCTCCGCAGATCCTCGGGCACGTCGACGACGTCGATGTTGTTGCCGAGATCGTCGCGGTAGTAGATCGCCTTCATCTCGACAAGGTCGATGACGCCCTGGAACTGGTCCTCGCGGCCGATCGGGATCTGGATCGGCACGGCGTTCGCACCGAGGCGGTCCTTGATCGAGTCGACCCCGCGCCAGAAGTCGGCGCCGGTCCGGTCGAGCTTGTTGATGAAGCAGAAGCGGGGCACGCCGTAGCGATCGGCCTGGCGCCAGACGGTCTCCGATTGGGGCTCGACGCCGGCGACGCCGTCGAAGACCACGACTGCGCCATCGAGCACCCGGAGGCTGCGCTCGACCTCGACCGTGAAGTCCACGTGCCCGGGCGTATCGATGATGTTGATGCGATGGTCGCCCCAGAACGCGGTCGTCGCGGCCGCGGTGATCGTGATCCCGCGCTCCTGCTCCTGGGGCATCCAGTCCATCGTCGCGGCGCCCTCGTGGACCTCGCCGATCTTGTAGATCTTCTTCGTGTAGAAGAGGATCCGCTCGGTCACGGTCGTCTTGCCCGCGTCGATGTGGGCGATGATGCCGATGTTCCGGGTGCGTGCCAGCGGAACCTGTCGTGCCACGATGGTCCTTCGCTCCCGGGTCTCTACCACTTGAAGTGGCTGAAGGCGCGGTTGGCCTCCGCCATCTTGTGGGTGTCCTCGCGCCGCTTGACCGCCGCGCCGAGGCCGTTCATGGCGTCGACGAGCTCGGCCGCCAGCTTCTCGCTCATGCTCTTGCCGCTCCGCTTGCGGGCGGCCTGGACGAGCCAGCGGACCCCGAGCGACATGCGCCGCTCGCCGCGGATCTCGACCGGGACCTGGTAGGTGGCGCCACCGACGCGGCGCGGCTTGACCTCGATGATCGGGGTCGCGTTGCGGAGCGCCGCCTCGAGGACCTCGAGGCCCGGCCGGCCCGACTGGGCCTCGGCGCGGGCGAGGGCAGCCCGAAGGATCCGGTCGGAGAGATTGCGCTTGCCGTCCGACATGAGCTTTGCCGTGAACCGGGCGGTCGTCCGGTTGGCGGGCACGGTCTGGTACTTGAGCATCCGCGGGATGCTCTGACGGCGCGGCATCTCAGCGGGCTCCCGGGCCGGTCGTGGCCTTCGCGCCGTACTTGCTGCGGCCCTGCTTGCGGTCGCGGACGCCGGCTGCGTCGAGCGTGCCCCGGATGATGTGGTACTTGACCGAGGGCAGGTCCTTCACGCGCCCGCCGCGGACGAGGACCATCGAGTGCTCCTGGAGGTTGTGGCCGATCCCGGGGATGTAGGCCGTGACCTCCATCTGGTTCGAGAGCTTCACGCGGGCGATCTTGCGGAGCGCCGAGTTCGGCTTCTTGGGCGTCATCGTCCGAACCTGCAGGCAGACGCCGCGCTTCTGGGGGGCACCCGGAATCGCGACCTGGCGCTGGCGCAGGCTGTTCCAGTTCTTGCGCATCGCCGGAGCCTTGATCTTGGAGATCTTCGGCGTGCGGCCATGGCGCACGAGCTGGCTGATCGTCGGCACGAAGACGCTGCTCCTTTCGGTTTCTGACGCAGGTACGAGGGCCGCGGCGGTCGCAAGGCTGGCTCGCGACGGGACCCTCATCAGGTGGTCGTTCGTCGGGATCGACGCGCACGTCGACCGTGGGCCTTCCCGAGGCCACGAGCGCGGAGTGTATCAGCGGCCCGAAAAGCGTGTCAATCGAGCCGGCGGAGCGTCGCCGGGAGGGTGCCCCACCGGCAGGGCAGCCTCCCGGACGGCGGGCGAGATCAGGCCTGGGCGCCTTCCTCCTCGGGCTCGGGGGCGGTCGCCTCGGGGTCGTCGTCGGACGTCTCCGAATCGCCTGCCTCGTCGTCGGCGAGGAACGGGTTGAACTCGGCGTCGGGCTCCGCCTCGTCGCCGCTGCCGGCGATCGTCGCTGCCAGGGCGAGACCCGCCGCCTCGTCGGTCGGCCGGACGCCGCCCTCCTCGAGGAACGGGTTGTACTCGGCCGCCGCGCCCTCCTCGATCGCCTCGCCGGCGAGGGCCTCGAGGGCCGCCCGGCGCTCGCGCTCCTTGCGGGCCGCCACGTTCGCCGGCGCGCCCGTCCCGGCCGGGATGAGCTTGCCGATGATGACGTTCTCCTTGAGGCCGATCAGGTGATCCTTGGCGCCGTTGATGGCCGCCTCGGTCAGCACCCGGGTCGTCTCCTGGAAGGACGCCGCGGCGAGGAACGACGAGGTGTTGAGCGACGCCTTCGTCACGCCGAGGAGCACGGTCTGGGCCGTCGCCGGCTCGCCGCCCTCGGCGAGGACGCGGTTGTTGGCCTCCTCGAAGTCGAGGCGGTCGATCAGTTCGGTGGGAAGCAGGTCGACGTCGCCCGGCTGGTCGATCCGGACCTTCCGGAGCATCTGGCGGACGATGATCTCGATGTGTTTGTCGTTGATCGTGACGCCCTGGCTCCGGTAGACCTTCTGGACTTCCTTCACCAGGTAGCGCTGGACGGCGTCCTTGCCTCGCGTATCGAGGTACTCCTGCGGATTGATCGGGCCGTCGGTGATCGCGTCGCCGGCCCGGATCTCCTGGCCGTTCTCGACGAGGATCTTGGCGTTGTGGGGGATCGTGTACTCCCGTTCGACGACGTCCTCAGCCCGAACGGCGAGGCCGTCCTCACCCTTGACGAGGAAGCCCTTCACGGGGGCCACGACATCGGTCGGGCTGGCCCCGTCCGAGCCGGCCGCGCGGGCCACGACCTGGTTCACGTCGACGGCATCGCCGGCCGTCGCGAGCATCTCCGCGCCCTCGGGAAGGGCGAGCGTCGTGTCGTAGACCTCGGTGCTCGTCACCTTGACCTTCGTGCCCGTGTCGCTGCGGAGGATCTCGACGACGCCGTCGATGTGGCTGATCTCGGCCTTGCCCTTGGGGACGCGGGCCTCGAACAGCTCCTCGACCCGCGGCAGGCCGGCGGTGATGTCCAGGCCGGCGACGCCGCCGGTGTGGAACGTCCGCATCGTCAGCTGGGTGCCCGGCTCGCCGATCGACTGGGCGGCGATGATCCCGACGGCCTCTCCGGCTGCGACCATCTCGCCGGTGGCGAGGTTGCGTCCATAGCACGCCCGGCAGACGCCATACCGCGCCTCGCAGGCGAGCGGTGATCGGACGAGGACCTCGTCGATTCCGGCCGCGTCGAGCCGATCCGCGATGTCCTTGTCGATCTCCTGGTTGCGGTCGACGATCAGCGGGGCGGTCTCGCCCTTCTTGACCTTGACCGTCGGGTCGGGCAGCGGGGCGGCGGCCAGCCGGCCGACGAGCCGCCGCTTGAACTCCTTCTCGTCGCTGGAGTCCTCGCGGGTGATCCAGCTCCCCTCCTCGGTGCCGCAGTCGTCATCGCGGGTGATGACGTCCTGGGCGACGTCGACGAGGCGCCGGGTCAGGTACCCCGAGTCGGCCGTCCGGAGGGCCGTGTCGGCGAGGCCCTTGCGAGCACCGTGGGTCGAGATGAAGTACTCGAGGACCGACATGCCCTCCCGGAAGTTGCTCCGGACGGGAACGTCGATGATCCGTCCGGACGGATCGGCCATCAGGCCGCGCATCGCGCCCAGCTGACCGATGTTGCCCTTGTTTCCGCGGGCGCCGGAGGCGGTCATCATCGTGACCGGCCCGTCCGGCCGGAGCGTCTTCATCATCTCGTCCGACATCTGGCTCGTCGTCTTCTGCCAGACGTCGACGACCTGCTCGTAGCGCTCGTCCTCGGTGATGAGGCCGCGCTGGAACTGGCGGTCGATCTGGGCGACGTCGTCATCGGCCGACTTGAGGCGGGCCGCCTTGTCCTTGGGGACCTCGATGTCGAAGACGCCGATCGTCAGGCCGCCGCGCGTCGCGAAGTCGAAGCCGACGCTCTTGATCCCGTCGGCCAGGTGGGCCGTCTCCTCGGGGCCCAGCATCCGGTAGCACTCGTCGATGAGCTCCTTGAGCTCGCTCCGGACCATGACCTTGTCGGAGTAGCGGAGCTGGTCGGGAAGGATCTGGTTGAAGAGGATGCGCCCGACCGTCGTCCGGCGCCGCTCCGGGCGGAGAGCACCGGCCTCGGCGTCCCAGGTCATGACCTCGGCCTCGACCGGCTCGTGGAGCGTGACCCCGGTCTTCTCGCGGAGCTCGTAGGACAGGATCGCCTCGTCCTCGCTGGCGAAGATGCGGACGCGCTTCGGCTGCTTGCCGAGCGGATCCATGGTCAGGTAGTAGCAGCCGAGGACCATGTCCTGGGTCGGGGCGATGACCGGGCTGCCGTCGGCCGGCGAGAGGAGGTTGGCCGTCGAGAGCATCATCTCGCGGGCCTCTTCCTGGGCCGCCGAGCTGAGCGGGACGTGGACGGCCATCTGGTCCCCGTCGAAGTCGGCGTTGAACGCCGTGCAGACGAGCGGGTGGATCTGGATCGCCGAGCCCTCGACGAGGACCGGCATGAACGCCTGGATCCCGAGGCGGTGGAGCGTCGGGGCGCGGTTCAGCAAGACCGGGTGGTCCTTGATGACCTCTTCGAGGACGTCCCAGACCTCGGGTCGGACGCGCTCGACGATCCGCTTCGCGCTCTTGATGTTGTGGGCGAAGCCCTTCTCGACGAGCTGGCGCATGACGAACGGCTTGAACAGCTCGAGCGCCATCTTCTTGGGCAGGCCGCACTGGTGGAGCTTGAGCTCCGGACCGACCACGATGACCGACCGACCCGAGTAGTCGACCCGCTTGCCGAGCAGGTTCTGGCGGAACCGGCCCTGCTTGCCCTTGAGCATGTCGGACAGGCTCTTGAGGCGGTGGTTGCCGGTGCCGGCGATCGCCCGGCCGCGGCGGCCGTTGTCGATCAGCGCGTCGCACGCCTCCTGGAGCATCCGCTTCTCGTTGCGGATGATGATCTCGGGCGCGCCGAGCTCGAGAAGCCGCTTGAGGCGGTTGTTGCGGTTGATGACGCGGCGGTACAGGTCGTTGAGGTCGGAGGTCGCGAAGCGGCCGCCGTCGAGCTGGACCATCGGCCGCAGGTCCGGCGGGATCACCGGCAGGACCGAGAGGATCATCCAGTCGGGCCGGGTTCCGGAGCGGCGGAAGGCCTCGATGAGGCGGAGCCGCTTGATCGCCTTCTTGCGGCGCTGGCCGGAGCTGGTCCGGACTTCGACGTGGAGGTTGCGCGACAGCTCCTCGAGGTCCATCCGGCTGATGATCTCGCGGACCGCCTCGGCGCCCATCCCGGCGCTGAACAGGCGGCCGCCCTTGGCCCCGGAGCCGTGGCGCTCCTCGAGGCCCCGCAGTTCGAGCTCCCCGAGCGTCTGCATCGGCTTGAGGTTCTCGATCTCGTCGCGGAGCTTGCGGATGTCCTCCTTGAGGCCCTGGGCCTGCTCGGCGAGCTGCTCCTTCTCGTGGGCGAGCGTCTCGGAGATGCCGGCCTGGAGGTCGGCGACCTTCTGCTCGACGGCCCGCTCCTCGTCGCGCTCGCGCTGCTGGAGCTCGGCGTTCACCTGCTCGGTGTGTTCGGCGACGATCTTGCGCAGGCGCGTCGTCGCCTCCTTGCCGCCCTTGTCGCCTGCCGCGACGACGACCTCGCCGGTCGGGGCGAACGCGATGGCCTCCTCGGCCGTGCCGGTCTTGAGCTCCGCCAGGCGTGCCTCCACCTCCTGGGCGGCGGCGACGATCTCCTCGGTCCGGGCGGCCCGCTGGGCCTCGAGGTCGGCCTTCGTGGCGGCCAGCTCGGATTGCAGCTGGTCCTTGCGCCGGTTGACGTCCGCCCGCAGCTCGTCCTCGAGCTCGGTCAGGCGCTCGCCGGCCTTGCCGCCGCGGCCCTCGGCCTCCTCGTCGAGCGCGGCCAGGGCCCGCTTGCGGGCCTCCTCGTCGACGTGGGTGACGATGTAGAGCGCGAAATACAGAATCCGCTCGAGGTTGCGGGGGCTGATGTCGAGCAGGATGCCGAGGCGCGACGGCGTGCCCTTGAAGTACCAGATGTGGCTGACCGGGCTGGCCAGCTGGATGTGGCCCATGCGCTCGCGGCGGACCTTCGAGCGCGTGACCTCGACGCCGCACTTGTCGCAGATGATGCCCTTGTAGCGGATCCGCTTGTACTTGCCGCAGTAGCACTCCCAGTCCTTCGTCGGACCGAAGATGCGCTCGTCGAAGAGGCCGTCCTTCTCGGGCTTGAGGGTGCGGTAATTGATCGTCTCGGGCTTCGTCACCTCGCCCTTCGACCACTCCCGGATCTGGTCCGGGCTGGCGAGCGAGATGCGGATCGCGCTGAAGTTATTGACCTCGAGCATGGTTCTCCTCCGCGTCGCCGCCTGGCTCGGCGACGCGATGCGATGCGCCTGCGAGCGGAATCGGGCCGGCCGGAGCCCGGCTCCGCGAGTGCGTTCGGTGCTGGTGCGTGTCGATCGGAATGACTAGTCCTCGAACCCGGCGAGGTTGATCCCGCCGAGATCGGGGAGCATGTAGCCGGAGGCATCGTCCTCCGCCAGCGGGATCTCCTCGTCGTTCTGATCGAGGATCTCCGCGTTGAGCCCGAGGCTGCGCAGCTCCTTGATGAGGACCTTGAACGATTCCGGGACGCGCGGCGGCTGGATCTCCTCCCCCTTGACGATGGCTTCGTAGGTCTGGACGCGCCCGAGGACGTCGTCCGACTTGACGGTGAGCAGCTCCTGCAGGATGTTCGCGGCCCCGTAGGCCTCGAGCGCCCAGACCTCCATCTCGCCGAACCGCTGGCCGCCGAACTGGGCCTTGCCACCGAGCGGCTGCTGGGTGATGAGGCTGTACGGGCCGGTCGAGCGGGCGTGGATCTTGTCCTCGACGAGGTGGTGGAGCTTGAGCATGTAGATGTAGCCGACGGTGATGTGGCGGTCGAACGCCTCGCCGGTCCGACCGTCGCGAAGCTCGATCTTGCCGTCCTCGGGGAGGCCCGCCTCCTTGAGCTCCTTCTGGATCTGCTGCTCGGTCGCGCCGTCGAAGACCGCCGTGGCCGCCTTCTGGCCCTTCTCGTGGAGCGCCCAGCCGAGGTGCGTCTCGAGGATCTGGCCGATGTTCATCCGGCTCGGCACGCCGAGCGGGTTGAGGATGATGTCGACCGGCGTCCCGTCGGGTAGGAACGGCATGTCCTCGGCCGGCAGGATCTTGGCGATGACGCCCTTGTTGCCGTGCCGTCCGGCCATCTTGTCGCCGACGCTGATCTTGCGCTTCTGGGCGACCGATACCCGGACGAGCCGGTTGACGCCGGGCTGGAGGTCGTCGTTGAGCTCGCGCCGGAACTCGCGGATCTCGACGACCTTGCCCCGCTCGCCGTGGGGCAGGCGAAGAGACGAGTCCTTCACCTCGCGCGCCTTCTCCCCGAAGATCGCCCGCAGGAGGCGCTCCTCGGCCGTCAGCTCCGTTTCGCCCTTGGGCGTGATCTTGCCGACGAGGATGTCGCCGGGGCGGACCTCGGCGCCGATGTAGACGATGCCCTCCTCGTCGAGGTCCTTGAGGGATTCCTCGCCGACGTTCGGGATGTCCCGGGTGATCTCCTCGGGACCGAGCTTCGTGTCGCGCGACTCGATCTCGTGCTTCTCGATGTGGATGCTCGTGAAGAGGTCGTCGCGGACCAGGCGGTCGCTGATGACGATCGCGTCCTCGTAGTTGCCGCCCTCCCAGCTCATGAACGCCACGAGGACGTTCCGGCCGAGGGCGAGCTCGCCCTCCTGGGTCGAGCTCGAGTCGGCGATCGGCTGACCGTCGACCACGCGCGCCCCGACATCGACGATCGGGCGCTGGTTGATGCAGGTTCCCTGGTTGCTGCGGACGAACTTCTGAAGCTTGTACTCGTCGAGCTCGCCGGCGTCGGTCTCGATGCGGATCCGCTCGGCCGTGACGCTGGTGACGACGCCGGCCCGGGTCGCGACGAGGACCTGGCCCGAGTCGCGTGCGGCACGCTCCTCCATGCCGGTGCCGACGATCGGCGACTCCGGCTCGAGGAGCGGCACGGCCTGGCGCTGCATGTTCGAGCCCATGAGGGCGCGGTTGGCGTCGTCGTGCTCGAGGAAGGGGATGAGCGCCGTCGCGACCGACACGACCTGCTTGGGCGACACGTCCATGTATTCGATCTGATTCGGCCGGGCCTCGGGGAACGTGTCGCGGTACCGTGACGGGATCCGCTCCTCGATGAAGTGGCCCTCCTCGTCGAGGGCGGCGTTCGCCTGGGCGACGACGTGTTCCTCCTCCTCGTCGGCCGGCAGGTACTCGATGTCGGCGGTGACGATCGGCCGGATCGGGAACGCGTTCGCCTTCTGCTTCTTGAGCTCGGCGATCGCCGCAGGCGTGAAGGCCTCGCCGGCCTTGAGGACGACGGTGCCGCTCTTGGCCACGAGGTCGGTGCCGGCCTCGTACGAGGCGAGGTCCGGGTCGTCCCAGCCGACGGTGCGCTTGACCCGCCGGTAAGGCGTCTCGATGAAGCCGTAGCTGTTGATCCGCCCGTACGTCGCGAGCGAGCCGATCAGGCCGATGTTCGGCCCCTCGGGCGTCTCGATCGGGCAGATCCGGCCGTAATGGCTGTGGTGAACGTCACGGACGTCGAAGCCTGCCCGCTCGCGCGACAGCCCGCCGGGGCCGAGTGCGCTGAGTCGCCGCTTCGAGGTGAGCTCGGCCAGCGGGTTCGTCTGATCCATGAACTGGCTGAGCTGGCTGCCGCCGAAGAACTCCTTCATTGCCGCCACCACCGGGCGGATGTTGATCAGGGCGTTCGGCGTCGCCTTGTCGATCTCCTGGATCGTCATCCGCTCGCGGACGACGCGCTCCATCCGAAGGAGGCCGATCCGGAACGCGTTCTGGATCAGCTCGCCGTTCGCCCGGATGCGCCGGTTGCCGAGGTGGTCGATGTCGTCCTTCTGGCCGAGGCCGCGGTTGAGCTCGACGAGATGGCCGACGATCGCCGCGATGTCCTCGCGGGTGATCGTGCGCTGCTCGCGCGGCAGCTCGATGCCCATGCGGCCGGCGACCGGGTCGAGCTTCTTGTTGAACTTGTAGCGGCCGACGCGTCCCAGGTCGTAGCGGCGGAAGTTGAAGAAGAGGCTCTCGACGAGCTGGCGGGCGTTGTCGCCGGTCGGCGGATCGCCCGGGCGAAGCTTCTTGTAGACCTCGATGAGCGCTTCCTGCTGCGTCCGGGTCAGGTCCTTGTCGAGCGTGTTCGCGACGAACGGGTGCTCGGGATCGACGTCGACGCTCGTGAAGAGCGCGCTGATCTCGTCGTTCTCCTCGTAGCCGACCGCCCGCAGGAGGGTCGTCGCCGCGATCTTGCGCTTGCGATCGACCTTGACCCAGAGCTGGTCCTTGTTGTTCGTCTCGAACTCGAGCCAGGCGC
>DASTVH010000018.1:0-6420 GCA_035759195.1 Candidatus Limnocylindrales bacterium | reverse complement strand
TGGCGTCACTCTACCGCTTCGGCCGAGGGGCGGAATACCCCGATGGTCCGGGGTCGCGCCCCGTCGCGAGGCACCCCGCCATAGCGGCGAGGTTCCACCCCATCGAACAGGTCGGGCCCACACCGGCACATGGATCGCCGTTGATGCGCGATCGTGTTCGACTCCGCATCAGCACACCCACCAAACTCGTGGAGGTGCGGCGAGCGTGGACTCGGCGCCCGCGCCATCCAGGAGCGGTCTCATTCGGGCGATCCGTGGTCTGAGCCTCGTGGCGGCCCTCACTCCCACTCGATCGTGGCCGGCGGCTTCGAACTGATGTCGTAGACGACCCGGTTGACGCCCGGGACCTCGTTGACGATGCGGCTCGAGATCTTGCCGAGCACGTCGTACGGCAGCTTCGCCCAGTCGGCCGTCATCCCGTCCTCGGACGTCACCGCCCGGATCGCGACGACGTTCGCGTAGGTCCGGCCGTCGCCCATCACTCCCACCGATCGGACCGGCGTGAGGATCGCGAACGACTGCCACAGAGATCGGTAGAGGCCGGCGCCCTTGATCTCGTCGATGACGATCCAGTCGGCCTCGCGGAGCGTCTCGAGCCGTTCTGCGGTGACCTCGCCGATGATCCGGATCGCGAGCCCGGGGCCGGGGAAGGGCTGGCGCATGACGATCGCCTCGGGCAGCCCCAACTCGAGCCCGACCGCACGGACCTCGTCCTTGAACAGGTAGCGCAGCGGCTCGATCAGCTGGAACCGCAGGTCGGCCGGCAGGCCGCCGACGTTGTGGTGGGTCTTGATCTTTGCCGCGGCCTTCGTTTCGGCGGTCGCGCTCTCGATGACGTCCGGGTAGAGCGTGCCCTGGGTCAGGAACTCGATCCTGCCGAGCTTCGCCGCCTCCTCCTCGAAGACGCGGATGAACTCGTCGCCGATGATCCGACGCTTCTCCTCGGGATCCTCGACGCCGGCGAGTCGGGCCAGGAACCGCTCCCGGGCGTCGACCATGACGAGCCGCATGCCGAGGTGCTCGGCGAACGTCCGGCGGAGCAGCTCCGACTCCTTCTTGCGCATCAGCCCGTGGTCCACGTAGATGCACGTCAACCGGTCGCCGACCGCCCGATGGACGAGCGCCGCCGCGACGGCCGAATCGACGCCGCCAGACAGGGCGCAGATCACGAGGCCGTCCGAGCCGGTCGCGCCGGCGTGGCGGTCGACGCGGCCGGCGATCTCGGCGACCGTGCCCTCGATGAAGTTGGCCGGCGTCCAGGTCGGGCTCGCGCCCGCGATCCCCACGACGAAGTTGCGGAGCACGTCCCGGCCTCGCGGCGTGTGCACGACCTCAGGGTGGAACTGGATCCCGTAGAGGTTCCGAGCCGGGTCGACGAGCCCGGCGAACGGCGAGGAGCCGGTCTGGGCCGTGGGCCGGAATCCCTCGGGCAGGCGGGTGATGGAGTCGCCGTGGCTCATCCAGACCGGCTGGTCGCGGTCGAGGCCGCTGAAGAGGCTGTCCTCGTCGGTGATCGTGACGGTCGCGGGGCCGTACTCGCGGCGGCTCGCCGGCAGGACGTCGCCGCCGAGCTCGTGAGCCATGAGCTGGGCGCCGTAGCAGATCCCGAGGACGGGGATCCGGCCGCGCCAGATCGCGGGGTCCGGCCGCGGCGCGTCGTGGTCGTACACCGAGTTGGGGCTGCCCGAGAGGATGATCGCCTTCGGCCGCCGGCGTTCCAGCTCGGCCCACGGGGTGTCGTGGGGCAGGAGCTCCGAGTAGACGTTGAGCTCGCGGACGCGGCGCGCGATCAGCTGGGCGAACTGGCTCCCGAAGTCGAGCACGACGACCGTATCGGGCTCGGCCGGGCGATCGTCGTCGGAACGTTCGGGCGCCGGCGCCTTGAGGGCGGTCTCGAGGTACGCCTCGACCTCGGCGTCGTCGGGAGCGAGCACGCGATGGCCGGCGTTGGCCGCCTCGCCGTGGATCGTCTTGCCACGCTGCTCCGGCTCCGCTTCCGGCGGCGGCTCGGCCGCCCGCCCGGCTGCCTCGCTTGCCTCGTCCGCCGTCGCCTCCGTCATCGCCGATCGCGCCCTCCGTCCAGCCGCCGCCCGCCGCCAAGTGTACCGGGCCGGGCGTCGTCGGCGGCCGCCGCCCGAGCGTCAGGCGCGGTTCCGCATCGCCTCGGCGGCCATGTCGACGTACGTGAGCAGGCGGCTCGCGACATCCGGCGGCGGATCGGTCCAGGCGATCGCCTCGCGCATGTGGCGCAGCCAGGCGTCGCGTTCGGCCGGCCCGATGGCGAACGGCATGTGACGCATCCGGAGCCGCGGATGGCCGCGTTCCTCGTCGTACGTCCGCGGCCCGCCCCAGTACTGGGCGAGGAAAAGCGTGAGCCGTCGGCGTGCGCCTGGCAGGTCGTCGTCCGCCTCCGGGTAGAGCGGGCGCAGGACCGGGTCCGTCGCGACGCCGTCGTAGAAGCGGTCGACGAGCGACTCGAAGAAGGCCAAGCCGCCCGCGGCCTCGTAGAGCGAGATCTCCGTCGTCACGAACCCGAGTCTACGGCGAGGTGGCTCGAGGTGCGCAGCTCGGTCGGCGGCGACGCCCCCGACGCCCGCGCTGGGGCCGCGACGCCCGCGCTCAGGCCGCGACGCGGAGGAGGGGCGTCGGCCACCAGCGCGAACGGCGGGCCCAGCCGGTGAGCCGGATCCGGCCCGCACTGATGCCGAGAAGGGCGTACATGGCGGTCATCCACGCAGAGAGGCCGAGGGCGGTCTCCCGGCCGCCGACGGCGCCGAAGAGATCAGCGCCGAGCAGGACGGCCACCGCCGCCGCGATCGAGATCCCGCCCCCGGCCTCGGCCAGGCCGACGGCCAGCGTCCGGCCCCACGCCCGCCCGAGGACGATCCCGCCCAGCGCGAAGAAGTGGGCGACCCCGTACGCGACGGCGAGCGGGACGACGACCCAGGCACCCCCGGAGAAGGTGGCGCCCGGCAGGACGCTGAGCGCCAGCGCCGTCATCGGCGCTCCGGTGAGGACGAGGAAGAACGAGGCGACGAGACGGGACCCGCGGTACATCGGCTGGCTCCTTGGCAGGGTGGGGTGTCGGGTTGGGCACCACGCTAGGCGCCGGCCGGGCGGCGGACCATTGCCCGATGCGGGGCGTGGGGATCGACGGATGACGATGCGTCGGCTCGTGGATCGGGAGCCAAGCCCGGTGTCGCCCATGGGCGGGCGGACGACGGAACGCACCCGCGCCGGACACGAACGACGGCCGGTCTGCCCCCAGGCTCCCGGCCGTCGTCGCGGAGTGTTCTGTTGGTGGGGTCGGTGGCTGCGTCAGGCGGCCGCCGGCGGGGCGAAGCTGATCCGCCAGCCGGGCTCCGGCGTGACGACGCGGTTCGCCGTCTCACCGTGATCGCGCGCCCAGGCCGCGAAGAAGGCGGCTCGCCGGTGCGAGACGATTCGCGCGTCCTTGCAGGGGCAGCCCTCGACGAGGCAGGCGCGACGACCGGCATGCGCCGACGCCACTGGGCGTCCGAGCTGCTCGCTGTCCATCACGTCCGTCTCCGTTCCTGGATCCGCTTCGACCGGATCCGCTGTTTTGGACCCTATCGGTCGCCGGCTTGCGGATGCATCGGCTTCCGACAAGTTCTTCGTATGACCGATGACGTACGGATCACCCCGGGCGTTGCAGTTCCGGGAGTGTCAACCGGCCGACACCCGACCCGCCGGCGAAACCGAACGACCGGGGCGTCGTGGGCATCGACGCTCCGGCCGTCAGGTCAGGTCATGGGTATTCGGTTGTTCTTCTGTTGTCCGTATTCGGTTGTTCTTCAGTTGTCCGTATTCGGTTGTTCTTCAGTTGTGGGGCGATCGCGGCGACCCGTTCAGGCGACGGGCAGGCCGGCGAACCGCCAGGCGAGTTCAGGCGAGCGCGATGGACCGGCGGACTCTCCTCGAGGTGCAGCCGCCGCCGCGACGTGCGCAGGGCGACGATCGGAGACGCTCCCGTCGGTCCGGCAGGGGCAGCCGGCCACGAGGCAGGCGCGATGGATCGGGCGCCCGGTGGCGTCGCGACCCTGTGTGTCGAGATCCATCGCGATTGCTCCTTGGTCCGGCGGTCCCGTGTCCCGGAACCCGGTGCCGACACCGTAGGGCGCGGCGCCGGGCGGTCCCCACCGACAAGTGCAGGCAAGTCGCCTACGCAGAATGACGTACGCGATGTCGGCACATCGCCGCGGTGAGCCGGGGGTGGCGAGGAAGGTCGAGAGGCGACCACCGGGGAACAGCGAAGCGGCGCCGGGAGGAGGAACGGCGCCGCTTCGGGGAAGGACGACCGATCGGGGGAGGAGGGAGGGAGACCGATCGGCCGGTCGGTGTATTCGATTGTCGGTCGGCCTCCGCCGACGAGGGTCAGCGACCGCGGCTGCGGCGGGGCCGCTGGCGGTTCGCGACGCCGAGCCGAAGCGCGGCGAAGTCGAGCACGATCAGCGTTCCCAGTGACACGATCAGGGTCCCGAGCGGGTCCATCGATCCGGTCCTCGTCTGGTTCGGCGGTTGCCGTGACCGCATGATCCGCCCGCCGGTGCGCCGCCGGTATCGTCCGAAGGTATGGATCTGCCTGCGACGGATGACGTACGTTCCGAGAGCGACGATCGGTTTCCGGGGCGTCAGCGCGCGGCGGTCACCGGCCGCAGCCGGAACGCCGGGCCGCGCCCGAGGCGTTCGGCCGGCGTCCCGTAGCGCAGGATCAGGCCGGCGATCGCGGCGTGCTCCTCGGCGTCCTCGAGCGGTTCCGCGAGGTAGTCGCCCTCGCGCTCGCCGATCTCGACTCGGCAGGCCGGCTCCGCCTCGAGGTTCCGGGCCCAGTCGGCGTCGGGGTCGCCGGCCGCGACGAGGAGCGATCCGTCGGGCTCCTCGACGAACCCGACCGCGGTCCGCACGGGACGGCCGGTCACGCGGCCGCGGGTTTCGAGGAGGGCCACGGTGCCCCATGCCGCGAGCTGGGCGCCGATCTCGTCGGCGTTCATGGGACCACCGCAGAGGACGGGCGGCGCGACCCGACGGTCAGCGGCTGCGCTGCCAGGACTTGCCTTCGGTCTGGACGGACGGCGCGTGGACCATCTCGACGGCCTGCATCTCGCGGATCGTCCGGGCCCCGAGGGCGGCCATCGACTGGCGGAGCGCGCCGACGAGGTTCTCGCTCCCGTCGGTGGCGTGGGCCGGGCCGAACAGGATCCGCTCGAGCGGGCCGAGCGTCCCGACCCTGATCCGGGTTCCGCGCGGCAGCGTCGGCGACGGCGCGGCCATTCCCCAGTTCGTTCCCCGGCCGGGCGCCTCCTCGGCGCGGGCCAGCGGCGAGCCGATCATGAGCGCGTCGGCGCCGGCAGCGATGGCCTTGGCCAGCTCCCCTCCCCGGCGCATCCCGCCGTCGGCCACGACCGGCACATAGCGGCCGGTCTCGGCGAGGTACGCGTCGCGGGCGGCGGCGACGTCGCTGATCGCGGTCACCTGGGGAACGCCGATACCGAGCACCTCGCGGGTCGTGCAGGCGGCGCCCGGCCCGACGCCGACGAACACGGCCGCCGCGCCCTGCTCCATGAGTGCGAACGCAGCCTCGGCGTTCGTCGTGTTGCCGACCGCGACGGGGATCGGCATGAACCGCGTGAACTCCTCGAGCGAGAGTGGGTCGTAGCCGGTCGCGAGGTGGCGGGCGCTCGAGACCTGGCTCTGGACGAGGAAGAGGTCGGCGCCCTGCTCTGCGCAGAACGGCCCGAACCGCCGCGCGGCGGCGGGCGTCGCGGCGACGGCGGCCTTCGATCCTGCGCCGTGGATCTCCTCGATCCGGCGGGCGATGAGCTCGTCGCGGATCGGTTCGGCGTAGGCCTCCGCCAGCAGGTCCTGGACCTCGCCGTCCGGCGCCGCCGCGATCCGGGCGAGGACGGCGTCGGGGTCGTCGTAGCGGGCCTGGACGCCCTCGAGGTTGAGGATCGCGAGACCGCCGAGACGGGCCAGCGCTCCGGCGAACCGGGGGTCGACGACCGCGTCCATCGCGGCGGCAAGGATCGGGATCGCCAGGGGGATGCCGGCCAGCTCGGTCGCGAGTTGGACGTCTGCGGGCTCGATCGTCTCGGTCCCGGGCGCGAGCGAGACGTCCTCGAAGCCGTAGGTCGGGCGGATCGAATCGACCTTCGAGTGGAAGACCCGGCGGTTGGCCGAGGAGCTGGCCTGGGACTGATCGATCACGGACATCTCCCCTCTACGGCGTTGCCCGAGTCTACCGTGCCGGGTCGGCGCCCGGCGCTCGCACCCGGCCGGCGCGCCGCTTGGCGATCGCCTCGAGCTGCTCGAGATGCATCAGGTCGTGGACGCCGGCGAAGAACAGCCACTCACCGCAGCGCAGCTTCCCGACGAGCGGGTGGACGAGCGGGCAGGGAT
>DASTVH010000017.1:0-5050 GCA_035759195.1 Candidatus Limnocylindrales bacterium | reverse complement strand
GCAGGGTCAAGGGCAGGGTCAGGGTCAAGGGCAGGGTCAGGGTCAGGGCCAGGGCCAGGGGCAGGGTCAGGGTCAAGGGCAGGGGCAGGGCCAAGGCCAGGGCCAGGGCCAGGGCCAGGGCCAGGGTGCCGTCGGTGGCGGCGGCTCGAGCGCCCAGCACCTTGGAACCGGTTCGAGCGCCGGCGGCAGCGCCGGCGGCCCGACGAACCCGAACCGGCCCGCCGATCTCGGCGACGACCTCTCGAGCGTCTTTGCGCCGTTCGACCGGCTCGGCCGGCCCGGCGACCCGTCGTACATCTCGGGCACCGGTGGCGACGGCCAGACCCAGCAGGGGAACGGCGTCGGCCAGGGTGACAACAACGGCGCGTTCGTGCCGTACCAGCAGGTCTTCGCCGACTTCTACGACTTCGCATTGACGTCGCTCGACCGGAACTACGTTCCGCTCTCGGTCAAGGACCTCGTGAGGGACTACTTCAGCTCGCTCGACCCGTCGAACTGACGGCGGCACCCGTCACCGGAGGAACCATGAACGCCTCGACCTCGACCTCGACCGATGCCGCCGGCCGGACGCCGGCGATTACCCCGGAGACCTTCGCCGAGCGGGCCCAGGCGATCGAGCGGGAGGTCGGCCGGGTGATCGTCGGCCAGCGCGAGCTCGTCCGACAGACCCTCACCGGGCTCCTCGCGAACAGTCACGTCCTCCTCGAGGGCGTGCCCGGGCTCGGCAAGACCATGCTCGTCCGGACGATCGCCGACGTCATCGATTGCACCTTCAACCGCATCCAGTTCACGCCGGACCTCATGCCGGCCGACATCACCGGCACGAACATCCTCGTCGAGGAGGGCGGCGCCCGGGTCTTCCGCTTCCAGCCCGGCCCGATCTTCGCGAACCTCGTCCTCGCCGACGAGATCAACCGGGCGACGCCGAAGACCCAGTCGAGCCTGCTCGAGGCGATGCAGGAGCACCAGGTCACGGTCGCCCGCCAGCGGTTCCCCCTCGACCCGCCGTTCTTCGTCCTCGCGACGCAGAACCCGCTGGAGATGGAAGGCACCTATCCGCTGCCGGAGGCACAGCTCGACCGGTTCCTCTTCAAGGTCATGGTCCCCTTCCCTTCCGAGGACGACCTCGTGACGATCATGGACCGGACGACCGGCGCCGAGGCAGCCCAGGCGGAGAAGGTCGCGACGGCCGCCGAGATCGTCGACATGCAGCGGCTCGCCCGGGCCGTGCCCATCGCGCCGCACATCACGGCCTATGCGGTCAGCCTGCTGGCCGCCACGCATCCCGACCAGCCGCGGGCGCCCGAGATCGTCCGCGAGTACGTCCGGTACGGCGGATCGCCGCGCGGGGCCCAGGCGCTCGTGACCGCCGGGAAGATCTTCGCCCTCCTCGACGGGCGCTTCAACGTCTCCGTCGACGACGTCCGGGCGGCCGCGCTGCCGTCGCTGCGGCACCGGATCATCCTCAACTTCGAGGGCGAGGCGGAGGGCATCACCACGGAGGCGACCATTCGGGCGATCCTCGACTCGGTCGCTCCGCCGGCCGTCGAGTAGGCCGCCCGTGACCCAGTCCGGGGCGACCGCGCCGCCGTCGGGCGGCCGTCCGGCGTTCCTGCCGAACGACCTCGATCCGACGGTCTTCGACGAGGCGTTCCTGCGCCAGCTCGAACGCCTGTTGCTGCTCCTCCGGTCGCCCGTCCGAGGCGGCCTGAAGGGCGGCCGCCGGAGCGTGAAGCGGGGTCAGAGCGTCGAGTTCGCCGACTACCGCGACTACACCCTCGGCGACGACCTCCGGCAGCTCGACTGGAACGTCTACGCTCGCCTCGAGCGCCTCTTCGTGAAGCTCTTCATCGAGGAAGAGGACGTCACGATCACGCTCCTCGTCGACGCCTCGGCGTCGATGGCCTCCGGGCGACCCGAGAAGCTCCTCTTCGCGAAGCGGGCCGCGGCGGCGCTCGGTTACATCGGACTGGCCTCGGAGGATCGCGTCGCGGTCAGCGCTCTCGGTGGCCGCTCGAGCCGGCGCCAGACGCCGCTCCGGGGCTCGGGCCGGGTCTTCAGGTTGCTCTCGAACCTGTCGGCCATCCGGCCGGCGACCGGACCCACCGATCTCGTCGCCGCGGCCCGCCATGCGGCCGCCCAGCTCCACGGCCGCGGCGTCGTGGTCCTGATGAGCGACCTGCTCGATCCCGCCGCGGACCGGGTGATCCGCGAGCTGGCGGCGACGCGCTCCGAGCTGATCGTGCTCCACGTCCTCTCGCCCGACGAGCTCGACCCGCCGCTCGAGGGCGACCTCCGCCTCGTCGATTCCGAATCCGGCGAAGGCGTCGACGTTACGGCCGACCTCGCGACCCTCGACGCGTACCGGACCCGACTCGCGGAGTGGAAGCAGGGCCTGGCCGACCTCGCTGCGCGGCGCCGGGCGAGCTATGTCGACCTCGCGTCGGACGTACCGCTCAACGACCTGATCTTCGCCGAGCTCCGCCGGCGGCGGGTGCTCGGCTAGGGCCGGCCGATGCCGCTCACGACGCCGCTCGCGCTCCTCGGGCTGCTGTTCATCCCGCTCGTCGTGGCGATGTACATGCTCAAGCTGCGCCGTGAGCCGAAGGTCGTGCCCTCGACGCTCCTCTGGCAGCGCCTCCTCGCCGACGTCGAGGCGAACGCGCCGTGGCAGCGGCTGCGCCGCAGCCTGCTGTTCCTCCTCCAGCTCCTCCTTGTCGCGATTCTCGTCCTGCTGGCTGCCCGGCCGTTCGTCGAGCGGCCGGCCGGGCTCGCGGGCGATATCGTCCTCGTCGTCGACACCTCGGCGAGCATGGCCGCGACCGACGTCCTGCCCGATCGGCTTACCGTCGCGAAGCAGGCGGCCCTCGAGGCGCTGCGCGAGCTGCCGTCGGGCGGCAAGGTCAGCGTGATCGAGGCCGGGCGGACCGCCCGGATCGTGGCCGCGGGCTCGAGCGACCTTGGGCGGATCCGGATCGCGATCGAATCCATCCGCCCCACGGCCGCTCAGGGCGACCTCGCCGACGCTCTCGAGCTCGCGTCGGAGCTGGCCGCCCAGTCCGGCGACGCCGAGGTCCTCGTCGCCACGGACGCCGCGCTGGCGACCGTGCCGACGACGTCGGTCGACGCGCCCGTCCGCGTCCTGCGGGTCGGCGACGAGCGAGGCCGCCGGAACCAGGCGATCGTCGCCCTGGCCGTCCGGACCGCGCCGTCGGCCGTGACCCGGTCGGTCTTCGTGAGCGTCGCCAACCTGGATCTCGAGACGGCCCAGCGCCGGATCGAGCTCTGGGGCGACGGCCGGCTGCTCGAGTCGCGGACGATCGACATGGATCCACAGCAGAAGGCGGACGTGATCATCGACGACGTGCCTCGCGACGTCGCGGTCGTCGAGGTCCGTCTCGTCGGCGGCGAGACCGCCGATCCGGCCGTGCCACCCGACCAGCTCGCGGCCGACGATCGAGCCTGGGCGGTCGTCCCACCGGATCGGGTCCGCAACGTCCTGCTCGTCGGCGAGGGCGACGCGTACCTCGAGACCGCGCTCTCGTTCCTGCCGAACGTGAACCTCTGGGGCACGACGCCGGCCCGCTATTCGCGCGACGTGGTCCGCCCGGACGGAACGGACTGGGACCTGATCATCTTCGAGCGCTTCGTGCCGACGACGGTCCCCGACGTGCCGTCGCTCCTCATCGCGCCGCCGTCGAGCAGCCCGATCGTCGAGGTCACCGGCAAGCTGACGAACCCGGGCATCGGGACGCTGCTGCCCGACGAGCCGGTCCTGCGCTACGTGGACCTCACGACGACCCACATCGCCGAGGCCGTTCGCCTCGAGCTGCCGGCCTGGGCCCGGACGGTGATCCCGGGCCCGCGCGGCGCGCCGCTCCTGCTCACGGGCGTCCGCTCCGGCGTACCGACGGCGGTCCTCGCGTTCGAGCCGCGCCTCAGCGATCTGCCCCTCCAGGTCGCCTTCCCGATCCTCATCGCGAACCTGACCGGCGAGCTGATGGGCGGCAGCGCGCCGCCGACCGAGGCGATCGAGCCGGGCGACCCGATCGCGCTGCCGCTGCCGGCCGGCGCGACCGGGCTGGTGGTCGAACGCCCCGACGGCTCGCTGGTCACGCTCGCCCCGGGCACCGCCGGCGGCGCGAGCGTCACGTTCACCCAGACCGACCAGCTGGGCGTCTACACGGCGACGCCGATCCGCGACCCGGCCGCGGGGCCGTCCGGGGCCGGGAGCGCCCCGCCGTCACCCAGCCCCTCGGCGCCGGCCTCGCCTTCTGGCTCACCCGGCGCGCCACCGCTCGACCCGGACGGGCCGATCCGCTTCGCCGTCGACCTCTTCGACGTCGCCGAGTCGACGATCACGCCCGGATCGCCGGACGCGATCGAGCGGCTGGGCCGGACCGCCCCGCAGCCGGGTGCATCGGGTGATCCGGCGGAGCCGGGCGGGGCGCCCGTCGAGCGGCCGCCTGCCCGCGACGAGCTGTGGATCCCGATCCTGCTCGTCGTGCTCGTCGGCCTCTGCGTCGAGTGGGCGCTCTATCACCGCGACGTCGTCGTCCGCGGCTGGCGCGCCATGACGAATCGCGTCCGCCGCCGGCCGGCCGGAGGGAGCGCCTGACATGGACGTCGGGGTCGCCTTCGACCAGCCCGCGGCGCTCCTTCTGCTGATCCCGGCCCTCGGCTTGACGTTCGCGCTCCACGCGGCGGCTCGGCGGCGGGTCGGGCTGGGTCGTCGGCGAGTCGCACTCGTCGTCCGGACCCTGCTCGTCGCGGCGCTCGTCCTTGCCCTCGCCGGATTCCGGCTCGTCCTGCCGGTGGACCGCCTCGCGACGGTGTTCGTCGTCGACCTGTCCGACTCGGTCGGGACAACGGGCCGCGAGGACGCTCTCGCCTTCGTCCGTGAGAGCCTCGAGCTGATGCCCGAGGGAGACGTCGCGGGAATCGTCGGCTTCGGCCGGGCGGCCCTCGTCGAGCGCCTGCCGGCCGAGCTTCGCGAGATCGACCGGATCCGCTCCGCGCCGGTCCGGACCGCGACCGACGTCGGCGCTGC
>DASTVH010000016.1:0-2008 GCA_035759195.1 Candidatus Limnocylindrales bacterium | reverse complement strand
AACCGCTGCCGCCCGACTGACCGAGACCCGGTCGCGGGGGGCGACGGCGGCCGCCACCGCGTCGGCGGCCAGGGCAATGGTCCGGGCTGCGGAGCCGTCGGACGGGGTCGTTCGCGAGGCGAGCTCCGCCGGTGCGACCCGCCCCGGAACCGTGGCTGCCGCGACCGGCGCCGCGGGAGGCCCGCCGGCGGAGGCGCCCCGGGTCCCGACGGCGATGCCGCCGAGCTCCGCGGCCAGGACCACGGCGAGGGCCAGGGCGACGACCCGCGGCCGAGGGCGAAGCAGAGCGGACATGCCCCGAGGATCGGCTCGGGAGGCGGCCCCGACCGTGGCTCGGTGGTCCCGACATCACCGTGACGATGTGACCGGATGCACCACCCGGCACCGCCACGCACCCTACCGAACTGCCCCGGACCGCCGCGGACCGGTTGCCGCCCCGGAGGTTGCTCTGCCGGATCAGCCGCCCGTGCCGGCAGCCTCGACGATCGCGTCGCGCACCGCGGCGCGGAACTCCGGCGCCCACGGGCCCGCGCCGGCGACGACGAACGGCGACGACTCGACCGATTCGAAGGCCGCCGGATCCGTGACGTAGGACCGGGCGCAGGCGTCCACCGTCGGTCGCAGCCGCTCGAACGAGGCGCGGTTGCGAAAGATGTAGACGTAGATCCGGGTCGCCGTCGCCTGGTCCAGTCCGGCGGCATCGAGCGCGATCGCGGTCCGGCCGAGCTCGAGGTCGTCGCAGCCGGCTTCGCCCGACACGATCCGGTCGACCTGGAGACCGTTCCGGAGCAGAAGGGCGGCGATGCCCTGGAAGTCCGCCGGGGTCGGGGCGGCCGGCGACGTCGAAACGGTGCCGCAGCCGACGAGAGCAAGGGCCAGGAACGTGGCCAGCGCCGCGCCGGCGGGCGCGGCCGCGCGGCGAGGTTCGAACGGGGACATCGCCGGGGAGGCTATCACCGCGCGGCGCGATCGGCCTCGCGGAGCGTCCAATGCCTCGCCCGACGGCGCCCGCCCCGCAGCCTCAGCTGCCGCGGGCCCGGCGCTTCGCCTCGCGCAGGCGGGCCAGCGTGTCGTCGGGCCGCTCGGCGGGAGCAGCCGGCGCGTCGGCTGCGGCACCGGCCGGCGGAGCGGGCGACGGCGAACTGGTCGTCGTGGCGACCGCCGGCGCTGCGACCGGCGGTGGCGAGTCAGGGCGAGAGGCCGCTTCGGATGGGAGCGAGCGGTTTCCAGCGGCCGCGTCCGATCCCCCGGTCGACGCGACCGCCGGCCCCCCGGAATCGGCCGCCGAGTCGCCACGGAGCAGGGCGGCCCGCGCCACCGACCCCGCCGCTCGGTCCCGGGCCGCCAGCATTCCGGCGACCTCGACCGGCCGGGGGGCGACCACCGGGCCTCGGCGCCAGCCGCCGCCGAGCCAGCGCCTCGCGTCGGCCAGCTCGCGGCGCCCGATCGAGACCCGCCGGAGGGCGATGTCCAGGGGCCAGAGCATGAGGGCCAGGATCAGCAGGCTGGGCCAGAGATCCTGGTAGGTGTCGGTCGTCGCGAGGTCGTGCGTCCACGGCTCGGCGGGCGTGGCGATCGCCCGGCCGCCGGTCGCCGCCCGCAGCGTCGCGAGGAACGGTTCGTTTGCCCCGAGCAGGCGGTATTCGGCCGGGGTCGGCGCGACGAGCCCGAGCGTCCGGCCGAGGGGCGTCGAGCCGGGCTTGGTCTGGGAGACCCGGATCACGTAGGCGCCCGCGTCGATCTCGCCGAGCGGCGCCTCGTAGACGCCCGGTGCGACCTGGTCGAGGGCGATCGCGCGCGATTCGAGGTCGGGGGTCGTGAGGGCCACGCCTGTCGAGTAGAAGTCGCGCGGCGAGCCGTCCTCGGCGACGCTCTCGACCCGCAGCTTCGTCGCCCCGCCCTCGGTCACGAACGAGGCCTCGATGCCGCCCGTTTCCTCGCCCGGGAACGTCCAGCCGACGAGCTGGCTGAAGAACTTCGAGAAGCCGTCCCAGCCGAGCCAGCCGCG
>DASTVH010000015.1:0-2527 GCA_035759195.1 Candidatus Limnocylindrales bacterium | reverse complement strand
TTCGACGGCTACGAGCTGGCCGACGTCGACCCCGACGACATGCGACCGCTGCGGCGCCGGATGCAGATCATTTTCCAGGACCCGTTCGGCTCGCTGAACCCGCGCATGCCGGTGAGCGACATCATCGGCGAGGGCCTGCTGGCCCAGGGCGTGACGGACCGCAAGACGCGCGACAAGCGGGTCGAGGACAGCCTCGAGATCGTCGGCCTCCGGCGCGACTACACCCGCCGCTTCCCGCACGAGTTCAGCGGCGGCCAGCGGCAGCGGATCGGGATCGCCCGGGCGCTCGCCCTCGGCCCGGATCTCGTGGTCTGCGACGAGCCGGTGTCCGCGCTCGACGTGTCGATCCAGAGCCAGGTCCTCAATTTGCTCCTCGACCTGCGGCGCGACTTCAACCTGACGTACCTCTTCATCAGCCACAACCTCTCGGTCGTCCAGTACTTCAGCGACCGGGTCGGCGTCATGTATCTCGGCAAGCTCGTCGAGGAGGGCGCGGTCGAGCAGCTCTACCGGGACCCGCGCCACCCGTACACGGTCGCCCTCCTCTCGGCCATCCCCGATCCGGACCCGCGCCGGCGCAAGAAGCGCCTCGTCCTCAAGGGCGACGTCCCATCGCCTGCGGCGCCGCCGTCGGGTTGCCGCTTCCACACCCGCTGCTGGTTGCGCGAGAAGCTCGGCAATCCCGAGATCTGCGTCACCGACGAACCCCAGCTGCGGCCCATCGAGCCCGGCCACCGGACGGCCTGCCACTTCGCGGAGGAGGTCAGCGACCGGGCCGTCGCCCAGGTCGTCGCGACCCAGTCGGTCGTCGAAACGGCGGTCGCCGAGCCCGCATGAGCCCGCGCCGGATCGCCGGCCGTCCGACCGGCCGGCGGATCGCCTGGATCGCCGCTCCCAGCCTCGCGGTCGGCCTGATCGCGGCCGCCTGCGGAACCGTGGCCCCGTCGTCGGCCCCGCCGGCGTCGGCCGATGCAACCCCCGGCCCATCCGGGTCGCCGGCCGCGAGCGGCTCCGCGGACGCGGCCGCGACGCCGCGCCCGACCGGCTGGCCCGGCAACGCTGTCCTCGGGATCGAGGCGCTCGGGGCGGCCGACAGTCAGATCACGGCGGCGATCGGCGACCTCGGTCGGGGGATCGCGGACCAGGATCTGGCCGTCATGCGGCGGGCGGCGGACGGTCTCGCCGGACTGGGCGTCCTGCTGCCGAACCTCGAGCGGATCCGGATCTTCGAACCGATGGTCCCATTCGCCGACCGCTACGAGTCGGCGATCGAGGCGATCGTCGGCGCGGCGGAGGCACTTCGTTCGGCGATCGACGCCGGGGACGGCGATCGGATCACGAGCTCCGCCCGGGAGCTCGTCGAAAGCCTCGAGCTCTACACGGGCGTCCAGCCCGAGCTGGCCCAATGGGTCAACGAGTCGATCGAGCAGCGCCGGTTGCTGCTGCGGTGAAGGCCGGCCGGAGGAGCGGCCGGGAGGAACGTGAACCCGCCGGCGGCCGGCGGACTATCCAGTGGTGTCCACGCGAGTCGCGATGTCGGCTCCGGGGATGCACAGATGGGTGGGCGGCGCGTTAGTATCTGCGCCGACCGTCCCGACTCGCCACGCGTCCCTGCGCTCCGCGTGAGACTGCCCGGCGGGTCGAGCATGGACAAGCAAGGAGGAGACTTCATGGTGCGTCTACGTATCGGGGCGCTCGTCGCCGCGACCGCGATCCTGTTCGCGGCCTGCGGTGGCGCGGCATCCCCGTCGCCGTCGGCCAGTAGCCCCGGCACCAGCGCGGAGCCCGGCACGAGCGCCGAGCCGAGCGAGCCGGCCGAGGGCGAACCCAAGGAGGGCGGCACGCTCGTCGTCGCGCTGCCGGGCGACATCGACAACACCGACCCGGCGCTCATCTCGGACAGCAACTCGTCGTACGTGATGAACCAGGTCATGGAGGGCCTCGTCGGCCTCGCTCCCGGTTCGGTCAGCGAGATGGTTCCCATGCTCGCCGCCGAGATGCCGGAGATCAGCGACGACGGCCTGACCTACACGTTCAAGATCCGCGAGGGCGTGAAGTTCCATGACGGGACCGACCTCGACGCCGAGGCCGTCAAGTTCAACTACGACCGCTGGAAGAACTTCCCCGAGGAGCTCCAGCAGGCCTACGCGTATTACGCGGGCGCGGTCTTCGGCGGCTACGGCGACGGCTCGAACGTCGCCTCGACCGAGGCGCCCGACCCGACGACCTTCATCCTGACGCTGAAGGAGGCGCGGTCGAACTTCCTCATCGCCCAGACGCTCGCACCGTTCTTCATCTCGAGCCCGGCCGCGCTCGAGGCCGGCGATGCCGACAACATCGACATCAGCCAGAGCAAGTTCGCCCAGGGCGAGCCGGGCATCGCCATGGTCGGCACGGGTCCGTTCAAGTTCAGCGAATGGGTGCCCGACGACCACGTCACGATCGAGAAGAACGCCGACTACTGGAACCCGGACGGCGTTCCGCATCTCGACGAGATCATCTTCCGGCCGTTCCCCGATCAGACCGC
>DASTVH010000014.1:0-3122 GCA_035759195.1 Candidatus Limnocylindrales bacterium | reverse complement strand
CCAGGATCGCCTCGCTCACCGGCCAGGCGACCGCCTCGTCGACGTCGGGTCGGGCGGCGGCCATCGCCTCGGTCCAGTCCAGGCTCGAGGGTTCGTTGTGGTCGCCCGTGAAGAACACGGGGTACCCCTGCGCGATGAGGTCCTGCATGAGCCGGAGGGGGACGTCGAGCGAGGACGTCCGAACCTCGTCCTCCGACGCGAGGACCTCGTGCAGCGGCACGCCGTTGCGCAGCAGGCGGGGCCCGTACCGCACGTAGTCGAGGTGGATGTTGAAGAACGCGACGACCTCGCCGGGTCGCACCTCGATGAACGCGTACCGGCCCTCGGCCCCCGACGGCTCGTGGATCGGGTACTTCGAGAGGATCTGCAGGCTCGTGTTGTGGTACGGGTAGCCCGTGCGCTCGGCGGTCTCGGACAGACGGTTGTAGGACTCGAGGACGCCGACGATGTCCGCGTCGATCGACTCGATCACCGCGTCGGTCGTCTCGTCGCCTCCGTATTCGACGTTGTAGACGAAGACCTCGAGGTCCATGGGGGCGGCCGGTTCGGGCGACCCCGTCGGGCCGGTGCCTTCAGCGGCATCGTCCGCCGTGCACGCCCCGAGGAGGAGCAGCGTCCACGCGATCACCCCGACCCGCCTCATCCACGCGAATCGTAGACCGAGTCGGCCGCCGCCTGCCTCGGACCGCCCTCGGAGGCCTCAGATCGACCCGCTCCGGTCGACCGTCCGGACCGCCCGCACCAGGTCGCCGTCCGGAGGGAAGCGCTCGAGCCGTACCGACCGCTCGTCCTCCCCCGACCGGCGCACGTCGCGATCGACGAGCGCGATCACCGCGCGCCCCGAGTTCTCGTACAGGGTGAGGAGATCCTCGGCCGGGGTGCCCTCCAACGTGTCCTCGCCCGGGATGACCATGTCGAACACGATCAGGTCGGCGTCGTGCACGAGAGGACATCCGCCCGAGCGTCCGCCCACGCACGTGTAATCCGGCGCGGTCGGTCCCGGGCACACGCTGACGCGATATCCCGCGGTCTCCAGGACCCGGCCGAGGCGCTCCCGCTCCTCGGGGTCGGCCTCCACGAGCAACACGTGTCGTTCGTGCATGCCGTGAGTGTGCGCCGAAAGAGCGGCGTCGACCCGGGCCCAGCGGCCTTTCCTCGACGGGCCGTTCGTCAGGGATCGTGGCCGCCGTCCCGTCCGCGGATGCTTGTGAGAGGAGGTTCCGGCGCGGAACGAGCGGGAGCCAAGGGGGCCACCGCGGCTGGTTCGTTGCGCCGCTGTGGCATCCTCGCCGGGTGTGGCGAAGGGGCCGTTCGAAGTCTCTGGGCGCCGTCCGGGCCGTCTTCGGGAACTTCGAGCTCCGGCGGGTCGAGCTCGCCTACGTCCTGTACGTCACCGCCAAGTACGGAACCCGGGTGGCGATCCTGGTGTTCGCCTACGAGCGCGGCGGGGCCGCGGCAACGGGCCTGGCGGCGGTGATCCAGCTCCTGCCGGCGGCGATCGTCGCCCCGATGGCCTCGGTGTTGGGCGACCGGATCCGTCGGGAGCGGGCTCTGCTGGCCGGGTACGCGGCCCAGGCCGTCGCCGTTGCCGGAACCGCCGCAGCGATGCTCGCGTGGGCCCCGGCCACCGTCGTCTACGCGTTGACCGCTCTCGTCGCGGGGAGCGTGACGCTCACGCGACCCGTTCAGTCTGCGCTCCTGCCCCAGCTCGCTCGTTCACCCGACGAGCTCATCGCGGCGAACGTGGTCGCGGGCTCGATCTACGGCGCGATGACGCTCGTCGGGCCGGCCGCCGCGGGCGTCCTGCTCGCGTTCGGCGGTTCGGCCCTGGCGCTGGCCGCGTTCGCCGGGCTGCTCGTCGTCGCGACCCTGCTGGTCGTCGGCCTCGAGCCGCATCCGCCGTCCGTGCGCCACGGCGGTCCCCTCCACGAGGCGGCCGCCGGGTTCCGGGCCGTGGCCCGGGAGCCGCATCAGCGGCTGGTGGTCGGCCTCCTGTTGGGCCAGTCGGTGGTCGCTGGCATGCAGGATGTGCTGCTCGTCGTCATCGCCTTGGGTCTCTTCGGGCTGCCGCCCTCCGCGGCCGGGTTCCTCGCTGCGGCTCGGGGGGTCGGGGGGCTGCTCGGAGGTCTGTGGGGATTGGGACTCGTGGGCAAGGCCAGGCTCGCCGCCGCGATGGCGCTCGGCCAACTCGTCTACGGGTTCGGGGCGGCCGGCCTGGCGTTCGCCGTGGTGACCGCCGCCCTCGCGGCGTTCCTCGTCGTCGCCGGGTCCGGCTACGCCAGGGCCGACATCGCCGGGCGAACCCTCCTCCAGCGCGTGGTTCCCGATCGCGTCGTGGCTCGGGTGTTCGGGGTGCTCGAAGGTGTCAACCAGTTGGGGCTGGCTGCCGGGGCCGCCCTCACGCCCGTCCTCGTCGCCGTCCTGGGGATCCGCGTGGGGACCCTCGTCGCCGGCTCCTGCTCCCGACCGCGGTCCTCGTGCTAAGGGGGCGGATCCGCGCCCTGGACCGGGCCATCAGCATCCCCGAACGTGAGCTCGCGATCCTCGGCTCGGTCGACCTGTTCGCCCCGCTCCCTGCCCAGGCCCTCGAGGGGATCGCCTCTCGGGTGAAGCGGGTCGCGGTGACGCCGAACGCCGTCATCATGCGCCAGGGGGACATCGGCGACCGGTTCTACGTGGTGGGTGACGGCGAGGTGGAGGTCGCTCGAGACGGTCGGCCGATCGCACCGCTCGGGCCTGGGGAGTATTTCGGGGAGATCGCCCTCCTTCGAGACGTCCCTCGTACGGCGACGGTCACGGCGAAGACGCCCGCGACGTTCCTCGCGCTCGACCGCGCGGACTTCCTCGAGGCGGTGACCGGCCACCCCCGTCGTCCGCGAAGCGGCGGACGTCACCATCCGAAAACGCATGCCGAGCGACGAGGGCCATGCGCCGTCGAGAGGGTGATGCGGTCGGCTCGTCTGGCCGTCCGGACCCCAACTGGTGGGTCGCCACGCAGCGGCTGGCGCCTGACCTCCCGCTATACTCGATGGACGCCCACAAGCCGTGGGCAGGTATGCGGCCCCAAAGCCCGGTCGCGCGCGTTCAGCCCCAAACACTCGGCTGAAAGGCTTGACCCTGGA
>DASTVH010000013.1:0-5141 GCA_035759195.1 Candidatus Limnocylindrales bacterium | reverse complement strand
GCTCGCCCGTGGGGACTCCTTGCGCTGGAGCGCCGCCACAACCTCCCGGCCCGGTATCGGGAAGCTCGCTTCGAGGTCCGGGCCCACCAGGCGGAGAACGTAACGGTTGTGACGTGTGTCGGCGACGATGAGGATCATCGTGTCGACGCCCGCATCCCGGCGCTTGAGCATCTCGCGCCGTATGAGCGCCTGGACGTCGCGCAGCCGGGATTCGGCATCGATTGGAACGTGCCAGTCCGAACCACCGACGTCTGCATCCCAGGCACGCAGATCGCCCGGGATCGGCAGTGGGACCTCCGTCCGCCAGCGAAGGTCCGCGGGAAGCTGTCGGCGGAACGCCGCGAGCAGCTCGAGCTGGGCCCGGTCCCGGATCGGTTCACCGGCCGGATACGTTCGGAGCGGCAGGTCCAGTCCGAGCACCGCGGCGATGACCGCGAGGGTGGCGTACGGCACCTGCGGTGCCTCGCCACGTTCGATGCGGCTGTACTGCGAGTCGGAGATGCCTGCGGCGCGGGCAACCTGCTTCTGGGTCAGGCCGGCCCTGAGCCGCGTCTCACGAAACTCGTGACCCGTGGCCGAGAGTGCGTGGCGAGCGCGCCATTGTCCGCGATCGATGCGGCGCTCCCGGGTGACCATCCTCGCAGGATGAGGCCGGGCCCTTCACCGGCCCTTATCAGGGCCTACGCCTCGAGGGTCTCCTTGATCCGGGCCGCGAGCGACGGGCCGATGCCGGGCACCGCGGCGATCTGCTCGACCGGCGCCTCCCGCACGCGCCGGGCCGAGCCGAAGACCCGCAGCAGAGCCCGGCGCCGCTTCGGGCCGACCCCGGGCAGCTCGTCGAACGCCGAACGGACCGCCCGCTTCGCCCGCAGGTCGCGGTGGTACGTGATCGCGAAGCGGTGCGCCTCGTCGCGGAGGCGCTGGACGAGATAGAGCGCGGAGGAGGTCGGCGGCAGCACGATCGGCTCCGACGCACCGGGCGCGAACAACTCCTCGCGCTCCTTGGCCAGCCCGAAGACCGGCAGGTCGTGCAATCCGAGCTCGTCGAGCACCTCCTTGGCCGCGGCCACCTGGCCCTTGCCGCCGTCCACGATCACGAGGTCCGGCATCGCCCAGCGGAGCTCCTCGGCATTGCCCTCCTCACCGCTCCGCGCCCGCCGGAAGCGGCGTCGCAGCACCTCCTGATGCGAGGCGTAGTCATTGGCCCCGACGACCGTCCGGATCCGGAAGCGGCGGTACTCGCCGGACCGCGGCTTGCCGTCCTCGAAGACGACCATGCTGCCGACCGACTCGCTGCCCTGAAAGTTCGAGATGTCGTAACACTCGATCCGCAATGGGGCCGCGGCCAGGCCGAGGGCCTCGGCCAGCTCCTCGAGTGCGCCCTGGGTCTTGCCCTGGTCCGCCAGCCAGCGGGCGTGCTCGCGGGCGAGCGTCTCGCCGGCATTCCGAGTCGCAAGCGCCATGAGTTCGCGTTTCTCGCCGCGCTGGGGGACGACGAGGCGGACCGGTCCGCCCCGACGGGCGGTGAGGAATGCCTCGAGGTCGGCGGTCTCGGGCAACGCAAGCGGGACGAGGACCTGGGGCGGCACCGACGTCGCCCGTGCGTAGAACTGCTCGAGGAAGCTGGCGAGGACCTCCTCGTCGGGCGCCTCGCGCACCGCATCGAGCAGGAACACGTCGCGCCCGAGGAGCGATCCGTTGCGGATCACGAAGAGCTGGATCGCCGCCTGATTGTCCTGGCGGGCGAGGCCGACGAGGTCGAGCTCGGTTCGCCGGAACGCCGCCATCTTCTGGCTCTCCATCGTCCGCTCGATAGCCCGGATCTTGTCCCGCACCGATGCGGCGTGCTCGTAGTCGGTCCGCTCCGACGCCGCCCGCATCTCGGCGCTGAGCGCCCGCACGACCGACTCCTGGCGGCCCTCGAGGAACAGCTCGATCTGCGAGATCTGGGCCCGGTAGTCGGCCTTCGAGACGGCCTCGATGCAGGGTCCCTGGCAGCGCTTGATGTGGTAGAGCAGGCAGGGCCGCGCCAGCGCCCGTTCCCCCTCGCGGATCTCGATCGTGCACGTCCGGAACGGGAAGAGCCGCCGGACGAGGTTCATCGACTCGTCGACGCTGCTCGCCGACGCGTACGGCCCGAAGTAGCGGCTGCCGTCCTGGACCAGCTTGCGGGTCCGTTCGACCCGCGGAAAGTCGTCGGCGAGCGTGACCTTGATGTACGGGTAGCTCTTGTCATCCTTGAGCCGGACGTTGAACCGCGGCCGGTAGCGCTTGATGAGGTTCGCCTCGAGAAGCAACGCCTCGCTGACCGAATCCGTGAGGGTCACCTCGACGTCGGCGATCCGGTCGATGACGGCTCGGATCCGGTGTCCCTCGAGCGGCCCGGACGCGGCCTTCTGCCAGTAGCTGCGGACGCGGTGCCGGAGGCTCTGGGCCTTCCCGACATAGACCACCTCGCCGCGCTCGTCGCGCATGAGGTAGACGCCGGGCCGATCCGGCAGCTTGGCGAGCGTCGCCTGGAGTGCGGGGGTCACCCCCCGATGCTAGGGCACCCCGGACCTTCGCGCGTCAGCGGGCATGACGCACAGCCGCGAGCGGATCGATTCAGCGTCGGGGACCGCCGGTCGGTGACGTCAACGTCTCGACCCCGCGCAGCTCGAGCCGGAACGAGCCGGCGTCGTTCCCGTCGTGGACGGCCGTGACCGTGTAGCAGCCCGGCCCGAGGGGGGTGGTATCGAGGTTGTAGCTCCAGCGGCCGTTACCCCAGATGAGCGCCCGGGCCCCGAGCGTCGTGCCGTCGCAGGCGTCAACCCGCAGCCCGGCCTCACCCCATCCGACCTCGACGCCGCCGGCGAAGATCTCGACCTTGACCGGGACCGTGCGGCCCGGGTTCGCGCTCAGCGCCGCCGACGAGCCGCTCACCGGCTCACCCCAGATGACCGACCAGACCGTCGGTGGGACGTACGTCACCGAGACCCCGAAGCTCGCGCTCGAGGCGTTGCCCGAGGCGTCCGTCGCGGTGCAGGTGACGGTCGAGTCGCCGACCGCGGCGATCGAACCCGGGGCCGGCTCGCAGGAGACCGCCGGGGATGCATCGACGACGTCGCTGGCGCCCGGCTGCGCAAAGTCGAGGGCGGCGCCGGCGGGATCGCTCGTCGTCAACGTCAGGCCGGCCGGTACGTCGACGAGGGTCGGGGCCGTGGTGTCGACGACCGTGACCGTGAAGGAGCCGCTCGCCGACAGCGTCCCCGAGTCGGTCACCGTGCAGGAGACCTCGGTCGAACCGAGCGGGAAGAACGAACCGGACGCCGGCGAGCACACCGCGGCCGGGGCCGGGTCGTCCTCGGCATCGGCCGTCGTCACGAGATACGAGACGGACGCGCCGCCTGTCGTCGACCCCTCGACGTCGAAGGAATCGGGCACGTCGAGCGTCGGCGGCGTGTTGCCCACGACCTCCACCTCGAAGGAGACCGCGGTCGAGCCGTTCGTGCCGCCGGCCCCGAGACGGGCGTACATCACGGTGAAGAAGTAGCCGACCCCCGGCGTCGTCGGCATCGTGAGGGTCACGGTGCTCGGGCCGTTGCCAGAGAGCGTGGGCGCCGGCGTCGGGCAACCTTCGCCGCCGATCGGCCAGTCGCTCGGGACCGGCCCGATCGTCGCGTTCGTCGCGCTGATTGCGCCGTCCAGGGGCGCGGAGTAGGACGATGGCTGGACCGTGATCGTCGATCCCGGCGCCGGATGCGTGGTTCCCCCGCACGCGAGCATGAAGGTCACGTCGTGCGTCACGACCTCGCCCGGCGCCCGCTGGCCCAGGTCGACCAGGCCCTGGTTTCCGGGCTCCACCGAGTCGCCATCGGCCGGCACGGTGTCGGCGAAGGCGAGTCCGACGCTCGACAGCAGGAGCGCGATGGCCAGGACGCTCGCTCGGCGGAGGGGCAGGCTGCGCATCGTCATCAACTGGACCTCTGTCCCGGTACACCGGCTCGGGCAGTGAGCCGACCGTCGACGGCATCGTCGGGCTCGCGAGTCGCGCCCGTCGATGGGCCGATCGGGCGGATTGGTGACGCGATGCGCCCCCCGTCAGTCCCGGTGCAGGGAATCACCGGAGCCGGCCCGCGGGGCCGGCTCCGGTGTGCGCGCTCGGCTGAAGGACTACTTGTAGAGCTTGAAGAGAGCCTGGTGGATCGTCCCGTCAGTGAGCTTCACGGTGAGGGTCCGGCACGTACCGGCCCACGCCTTGTCGGTCTTCCAGACGTAGACGTACTGGTCGCTCACCGCGTCGTAGGAGAGGCTGCTGCCACCGGCGGTGACCGTCTCTTCGATCACGTCCTCGGCCGCGGCCACCTGGCAGGTGCTCGTCTTGGAGGTGGGGAAGCCCGTCGCGAGGATCCCGAGGCCCTGATCGCCGTTGAGGCTGAACTTGACGGGGATCGCCTGACCGGCCTTGACGGAGTTGAGCGTCGGCAGGTTGTCGATCGGCCGGAAGAAGCCGGTGAAGTCGTAGATGACGCTGTAGGCGCAGCTCGCGGTGCGCTCCAGGCCCACGTTGTCCGTGCCCGTCGCCGAAACGGTCTTCGAGCCGATGCTGGCGGTGTCGAGGGTCTCGCTGCCGCCGGCTGCGCTCGCGAGTCCGGAGTGATCGTCCGAGGCGCTCCACGATGCCGAGGCAGCGCTGCTCAGGATGACCGTGGCGGGGCACGAGCTGAAGGCGATGTTCGGCAGCGTCGCGTCGACCTGGACGGTGAGGCTGGCGGCAACCGACTGGTTCCTCGCGTTGTCGAGCACGGTGTCGGTGGCCGTGTGGCTGCCGCTCGTCGAGAACGTCGCGCCGGGTCCGACCGTCGCCGCGTCGACCCCGCTCCCGGCGCTGCCGTCCGCCAGGGCCGGATCCCCATTGTCGGCGGACGACATCGTGACGGAGTTCTTGTACCAACCGCCGCCGCCGGCGTAGTCGGGCGAGCGGTCGGCCGAAAGCGTGGGCGCGGACGGCGCACTTTTGTCGACGACGACCGAATCGGAGACCGGTGAGAAGGCACTGGTGAGGGTCCCGTCGGACGCCTGGACGCGGTAGGTCCACGTCCCCTCCCCCTCCGGGGCGCCGCCCGCGAACGTGTGGGAAGGCTCGCCCAGCCCCGTGGCGA
>DASTVH010000012.1:0-12094 GCA_035759195.1 Candidatus Limnocylindrales bacterium | reverse complement strand
AGGCGGGCCGGCTACGCGTTCCAGGATCCGGAGCGCCAGTTCCTCGCCGGGACCGTTGCCGACGAGGTCCGCCTCGGCCTCCGCCCCGAAGAGCGGACCCGGGCCGACGAGCTGCTCGCGAGCCTCGGGCTGCCGCTCGAGCGGTTCGGGGATCGCAGCCCCTACCAGCTCTCGGGCGGCGAGCAGCGCCGGCTGTCGCTTGCCTGCATCCTCGTCCGCCGACCGGACCTGCTCGTCCTCGACGAGCCGACGTTCGGCCAGGACCGACACGGCCACGAGGCGCTGCTCGGGATCCTCCACGACCGCGTGGCCGACGGGACGGCGGTCCTCGCCGCCACGCACGATCATCGCTTCGTCGAATCGTTCGCGACCCGCGTCCTCGAGATGCGAGACGGCCGGCCGGTCGAGGTGCCGACGTGATGATCCGGCGCGACCCGACCGAACGGCAGCTCGAGAGTCCCCTCGGGCGGGTCAGCCCGCTCGCAAAGCTGATCGTCGCCTTCGGCTGGCTGCTGGGCCTGGCCACGACGACGTCGATCGGGCCGCCGCTCGCACTCGCGGCCGTCGCCGCGGCAGCGGGCGTCCTCCTCGGCCGGATTCCGGCCGGCGGCCTCCTTCGCGGGGCCGCGCCGCTCGTCGCGGCGGCGGTCTCGATCGGCTTCTTCAACGCGGTCTTCGCGGCGGCGAACGTCGACCCTGCCGCGACCGAGGTCGCGCGGATCGGGCCGCTCCGCCTGACGGCCGAAGGGCTCATCGGCGCGGCCGGGCTGGCCGCCCGAATCGTCGCGATCGCGACGGTCGGCGTCGTGTTCGCCGCGACGACCGATTCCACGCGGCTCGTCGATGCGCTCGTTCAGCAGCTGCGGGCCCCCGAGCGGTTCGCCTACGGCGCGCTGGCCGCCTACCAGGCGGTGCCGCGGCTCGGTGAGGACCTCGCGACGCTGCGCCAGGCCCGCCGGATCCGCGGCCTCCCTGGCTCGTGGCATCCGCGACTCCTCGTCGGGCTGCTGGTCCTCGCCGTGCGCCACGCCGACCGGCTGGCCCTCGCGATGGACGCCAGAGGGTTCGGGTCCGGTCCGCGGAGCCGTTATCGGATCGTCCGCTGGTTGCCGGGTGACGCCGTGCTGGTCATCGCCACGGCGGCGATCCTCGTCGGCGTGCTCGTCGTGGGTTGACGTGCTCCCACGTGACGGGACGCATTTCCCGCCCAGGGCTACGATGGCGAGACTTTCCGCAGCCCGTCACCGAACGCCCGTGGAGGCCCTCGCATGACCGACATCGCAGAACGCGTCAAGACGTACAAGCAGTTCATCGGCGGCGAGTTCGTCGATGCCGCGTCGGGCGAGACGCTCGAGGTAGAGAACCCGGCCAACGGCCAGGTCATCGCCCGCGTGCCCGCCTCCTCGAAGGAGGACGTGGACCGGGCCGCGAACGCCGCCGAGAAGGCGTTCGAGAGCTGGAAGCAGACGACGCCCCAGGACCGAAGCCTGCTGCTCCTCAAGGTAGCCGACTCGCTCGACGCCGCGGCCGACGAGATCGGCCGGCTCGAGTCGGCCAACGCAGGCAAGCCCGTCACCGCGGCGATCGACGAGATCGCGGTCTGCAGCGACCTGTTCCGGTTCTTCGCCGGCGCGGCGCGGGTCGTGGACGGCCTCGCGGCCACCGAGTACCTGGCCGGTCACACCTCGATGGTGCGGCGCGACCCGATCGGCGTCGTCGCCTCGATCGCACCCTGGAACTACCCGCTCTACATGGCGAGCTGGAAGCTCGGTCCGGCCCTCGCCACCGGCAACACGGTCGTGCTCAAGCCTTCGGTTCGGACGCCGCTGTCGGCGCTCCGCTTCGCGGAGATCCTGGCCGAGCACCTGCCCCCGGGCGTCGTGAACGTCCTCTCGGGTTCGGGCGCCGCGATCGGCGACGACCTGGTCGGTCACCCGAAGGTCCGGATGGTCTCCATCACCGGCGACACGGCCACCGGCAAGCGGATCGCCCAGATCGCCGCCGGCACGGTCAAGCGGCTCCACCTCGAGCTCGGCGGCAAGGCGCCGGTCATCGTATTCGACGACGCCGACCTCGACCTCGCGGCCGAGACGCTCAAGTCGGCCGGCTACTGGAACAGCGGCCAGGACTGCACGGCGGCGACCCGGGTGATCGCCGGGCCGAACGTCTACGACGGGTTCGTATCGAAGCTTGCCGACCAGGTCCGGACGATCAGGTGGGGTGACCCGGCCGAGGCCGACGACCTCGACATGGGTTCGCTCATCGCGCCGGCCCAGGCCGACAAGGTTGCCGGCATGGTCGATCGCGCCCGCGGCTCGGCCGAGATCGTCGTCGGCGGCGTTCGGCCCGATCGTCCCGGCTCCTATTACGAGCCGACGGTCATCGCCGGACCCGACCAGAAGTCCGAGATCATCCAGGACGAGATCTTCGGACCGGTGGTCACGGTCCAGCGGTTCAGCGACGAGGAGCAGGCGATCGCCTGGGCGAACGACACGCCGTACGGCCTCGCGTCATCGCTGTTCACGAGCGACATCGGCCGCGCGATGCGAGTCGCCAAGGCGCTCGACTTCGGCCACGTCTGGATCAACGAGCACTTCACGCTCACGTCGGAGACGCCGCACGGTGGCGTGAAGCAGTCCGGCTGGGGCAAGGACGGCTCGAAGTACGCGCTCGAGGACTACACGTTCATCAAACACGTGATGATCAACACCGGGACTTGACCCGGCCGGCGTTCGGGCTGGATCCCGCCGCGCGAGCCGCGATCCTGGGTTGGTACGACACGCGCGGCCGATCGCTGCCGTTCCGGGGCGTCCGCGATCCGTACCTGATCCTCGTGTCCGAGGTGATGGCCCAGCAGACGCAGGTCGCGCGGGTCGGCGGGGCGTGGCTGGCGTTCACGGCCCGGTATCCGACGGTCGCCTCGCTCGCGGCAGCCGAGCAGGCCGAGGTCATCCGCGAGTGGCGGGGCCTCGGCTACAACCGGCGGGCGATCAACCTGTGGCGCGCGGCGCGGGCGATCGTCGAGGACCACGGCGGTGAGGTGCCGCGGGCCGTGTCCGGCCTCGAGGCGCTCCCGGGCGTCGGCCCGTACACGGCGCGGGCGGTGGCGGCGATCGCGTTCGGGACGCCGGTCGGGGCGGTCGACACGAACGTCGGAAGGGTGCTCGCCCGGGTCACGACCGGGTCGATCGACGGGATCGCCGGGCGGCGGCTCCAGGCGCTCGCCGATGGCGCGGTCCCGGTCGATCGGGCTGCCGACTGGACGCACGCGGTCATGGACGTCGGCGCGACGTTCTGCCGGCCGAATCGCCCGGATTGCGCGCCCTGCCCGGTCGCGGCGTGGTGCCGGTACGCCGCGACGGCCGGGGCGGGTGAGGCGGCCCATGCGTGCTCGGGCTCGGCACGCTCCCCGGGACCCGCTGCCGGCTTCGCGGCGACGACCCGCTGGTTGCGCGGCCGGATCCTCGATCGTCTCCGGGACGGCACGCCCGGTGCCTGGCTCGGGCTCGACGCGCCGATCGGCTCCCACGACGCGGCGGCCGTCGGGACGTCGCTCCGCGGGCTCGCCTCCGACGGCCTCGCCGAGCTCCATCCCGACGAACCGCTGACCGCCCGTCTGCCGGTCGGCTGACCGGGCGGCGCGAGAGGCGGCCAGGGGCTAGGCTTCTGCGGCGATGCCGACGCCGACGACGCCCGGGACCTCCGCCTCCTCCGCGGCCGCCTCGGGGGAGCCGCCGCTGCCCGCCGACGACCCGACACTGTTCGACCTGGATCTGCGCGGCCTGCGCGCTCGGTGGGCCTCGACCGCGGCCCGGGCACCGATGAGCGCCGAGGCGATGATGGGCGCCGACCGCAAGGCGCAGGCCCTCGGGACGCCGGCCGAGTTCCTCATGGAGCAGGCGGGGACAGCGACGGCCGCGGCGGCACGGGCCCTTGCCCTCGACACCGGGCGCTGGGGCCGCGGCCCGATCGTGATCCTCGCCGGGCCGGGCAACAACGGCGGCGACGGATTCGTGGCCGCGCGGCGCCTCGCGCGCGCGGGCGCCGACGTGGTCGTCGCGTTCATCGCCGGCGAGAGCCGGCCGCGCGGACGGGATGCGGCCCGCAACTGGGACCGCCTCCAGCGCGAGCCGCGGGTCACGCTGATCCACGCGCCGGTTGCCCGCGACGTGGCCATCCTCGGCCAGGGCATCGAGAAGGCGTCGATCGTCGTCGACGCGCTCCTCGGAACCGGCGTCCGCGGCGCCCTCCGCGAACCGATCCGGACCGCCGTCGAGGTCGTCAACCGGGCGCGCTCGGCAATGGTCCCGGTCCTCGCGGTCGACACGCCGACCGCGGTCGACCTCTCGAGCGGTCAGCCGTCGGACCCCGCGGTTCGGGCCGATCTCACGATCACGTTCCACCGCCCCAAGACGGGCCTCGCGACGCGGATGGGCCGGGCCCTCGCCGGGCGGGTCCTCGTCGCCCCGATCGGGATCCCGCCGGAGGCCGACCGTGGCTGAGCGCGTTCTCGGCCTCCGCGAGGTCGTGATCACGGCGGGGCTGTGCGTGGCGATCGTTCTCGGGGCGGCCGTTCTGACGAGCCTTCTGCCGGCCGAGGCGCAGGCGGTCGTCTTCCGGACGCCGCTGCTGATCGGGGTCCTGATCGCCGGCACGGTGATCGCGTTGTGGCGAATCGCCCGCCCGCGGCGGCCCGGCTGAAACCGATCCGCAACTTTGGCTCTGTACAAGATCGGCGGAAGGCGCGTAGACTCCCGCCGTTAACTGCCGCGGAAGCGTCCGCGGCTACAGACGTAGCTCGACGACGACTCGGACTCCTCTCACGGCTGACGCGAGAAACCCGGAGGGATCGCGCGGCTACCGAGAGGAGTTTTGGTTTCGTGTACAACGACAAGAATCTGACCTGCGCCGATTGCGGCCAGGAGTTCGTGTTCACCGCGAGTGAGCAGGACTTCTACGCACAGCGCGGGTTCACCGAGCCGCGTCGCTGTCCGTCGTGCCGAGCGAGCCGCAAGGCGGCCCGCAACGCCGAAGGCGGCGGCAGTGGCAGCTACGGTGGCTACAGCGCCGGCGGTGGCTACAGTGCCGGCGGCGGCGGTGGCGGTGGATACGGCGGCGGCAGCGGTGGCGGCTATCGCGACCGTGGTCCGCGCGAGATGTTCAGCGCCACATGCAGCTCCTGCGGCCGCGAGGCCCAGGTCCCGTTCCGCCCGACGAGCGGCAAGCCCGTCTACTGCTCCGACTGCTTCCGCACCCAGCGGGGCGGTTCCGCCTACTAAGTCCCGTCCTCTCGGCGCGGGCCCATCGGGGGCCCGCCGAACCAGCGTGATTCCGAGCCGGGTTGTCAGCCGACCCGGCTCGTTCGATTCCCGAGCCGGAACCCGGCCGCGGCGTTGGCGCGGAGCTGTCCGTGCCTCCGTCGGTCGCGTCGGTTGCCGCTCCGCGCCGCCGCGCGTACCATCGACCCCGATGACCCACCTGCCCGCCCGGCCGCTGTACGCGCTCGGGCCGCGGCCCGACCGAGGCTCCTGACCCCATGGCCGTCGGCTCCTCCAACGACTTCGACCTCGTCGTCCTCGGCGCCGGCACGGGCGGCTACACGGCCGCGTTCCGGGCGGGCCAGCTGGGGCTCCGCGTCGCCCTCGTCGACGAGGACAAGATCGGCGGGACCTGCCTCCACCGCGGCTGCATCCCGGCGAAGGCACTCCTCGAATCGGCCGCGTTCACCGAGCGCGTCCGCCACGCCAATGACCTCGGCCTGAAGCTGCCCGGCGAGGCCGAGGTCGACTACGCCCAGATGGCGGAGCGGCGCGACCAGGTCGTGAAGCGCCTCTGGACCGGGCTCAAGACGCTGATCACGAAGAACAAGGTCACCTGGATCCAGGGTCGCGGCCGGCTGGACGGCCCGAACAAGGTCCGGGTCATGCAGGCCGGCGAGGACGGCACCCCGGGCAAGGGCGGCGAGCGCATCCTCCAGGCGACCGACGTGATCGTCGCCACGGGATCCCGCGTCAAGTCGCTGCCGGGCCTCGAACCCGACGGCAAGCGGATCATCACCTCCGACGACGTCCTCCGTTCCGACACCCTGCCCAGGGACGTCATCGTCGTCGGCAGCGGCGCCGTCGGCGTCGAGTTCGCCTCGATGTACCACGACCTCGGCACGAAGGTGACGCTGCTCGAGTACCTGCCCGCGATCGTGCCGCTCGAGGACCGCGAGGTCAGCCAGGCCCTCGAGCGGAGCTTCACCCGGCGCGGGATCACGGTGATGACGAACGCCCGCTTCGAGCCGGACAAGGTCGAGGTGACCAAGGACGACGTCTGCGTCATGGTCGGGCCCGAAGGCAAGGACCAGCAGGAGGTCAGGGCCGAGGTCATGCTCGTCGCCACCGGCCGGGCGGCGAACGTCGAGGAGATCGGCCTCGAGACGACGAAGGCCGAAGTCGACCGCGGCTTCATCAAGGTCGACGGCCGGATGCGGACCAGGGACCCCCACCTCTACGCGATCGGCGACGCCGTCGGTGGGCTGATGCTTGCCCACACCGCGGGTCACGAGGGCATCGTGGCCGCGCACACGATCGCCGGCGACAAGGACGTCCACGAGATCGACTACGTCAGGCAGCCGCGGGCGACCTACTGCCGGCCCGAGATCGCGTCGATCGGCCTCACCCAGCAGCAGGCCGAGGAGCAGGGCCTGCCGATCAAGGTCGGGAAGGTCCCCTTCCAGGCGATCGCCAAGGCGATCATCGGTGGCGAGTACGAGGGCTTCGCCAAGGTGATCGCGAACAAGGAGACGGACGACACCCTCGGCATCCACCTCGTCGGCCCGCACGCGACCGACCTGATCGCCGAGGCCTCGGTCGCCTTCGAGCTCGACGCGACGCCGTGGGAGATCGGCGGGGCCACCCACGCGCACCCCACACTCTCGGAGGTCCTCGGCGAGGCCGCGATGGCGGTCGACGGACGATCGATCAACTTCTGAACCGACAGACGGAGGAGGCGATGGCGGTGACGCCGCGCTCGGGCAAGGCGGTCCACCTCGGCGATTCGGTCGGGCTCTCGGACGACGACCTGCTCGAGATGTACCGCCTCGTCGCCCTCGCCCGGGCCGTCGACGAGCGGATGTGGATCCTCAACCGGGCCGGCCGGATCCCGTTCGTCATCTCCGGCCAGGGCCACGAGGGTGCCCAGGTCGGGATCACCTGGCCGCTCGAGAAGGGCAAGGACTGGATCGCCCCGTTCTACCGCTCGATCGCGACGTGCCTGACGTTCGGGATGAGCGCCCGCGACATCCTGACCGCCCAGTACGCGACGGCGAGCGACCCATCGTCCGGCGGCCGCCAGATGCCCGGCCACTACGGCAGCCACGAGCACAATCTCGTGTCGGTCTCGTCACCGGTCGCGACCCAGCTTCTCCACGCGGTCGGCATCGCCCTCGCAGCCAAGATCCGCGGGACCGGCCAGGTTGCGATGACCTCGATGGGTGAGGGCAGCTCGAACCAGGGCGACGTCCACGAGGGGCTGAACTTCGCGGCGATCCACAAGCTGCCGTTCATCCTCGTCGTCGAGAACAACGGCTATGCGATCAGCGTCCCGGCCGCCCGCCAGGTCTCGGTCGAGAACGTCGCCGACCGCGCGGCCGGCTACGGCATCCCGGGCGTCGTCGTCGACGGCGCCGACGTGCTGGCCTGCTACGCCGCGGCGCGGGCGGCGGTCGAGCGGGCCCGGGCGGGTCAGGGCCCGACGCTCATCGAGGCCAAGGTCACCCGCCTGACGGCCCATTCGTCGGACGACCAGCAGACCAAGTACCGGTCGGAGGAGGAGCTGGCGGCCGAGAAGGCGCGCGACCCGTTGCCGAAGTTCCGGGCCCAGCTCACCGACGCGGGGATCCTCACGCCAGAGGCGGAAGAGCGGATCGCCGCCGACATCAAGGCCGCCGTGGACGACGCCACCGAATACGCCGAATCGCAACCCGATCCCGACCCCTCGACCGCGATGAAGCACGTGTTCGCCGAGGACTGGCCGGGGGAGACGCCGCCGCCGTGGGGCCTGGGCCATGGTGCGGGCGCCGGAGGGCCGTCGGCCGGCGAAGAGGCCGAGCACTGATGCCCACGAAGACGTTCATCGAGGCGATCCGCGAGGGCCTTCGCGAGGAAATGGCCCGCGACGAGAGCGTGATCATCCTCGGCGAGGACGTCGGCAAGAAGGGCGGCGTGTTCCTCGCGACCGACGGCCTCTGGGCCGAGTTCGGCGACGACCGGGTCATCGACACGCCGTTGACCGAATCGCAGATCGTGGGCACGTCGATCGGGGCGTCGATCAACGGACTTCGCCCCGTCGCCGAGATCCAGTTCGCCGACTTCATCTTCCCGGCGTTCAACCAGCTCGTCTCGGAAGCCGCCCGGATGCGCTACCGCTCCAACAACGGCTACGGGCTGCCGATGACGGTCCGGGCGCCGTACGGCGGCGGCGTCCACGGCGCGCTCTACCACAGCCAGTCGGTCGAGGCGTTCTTCACCCACATCCCGGGGCTCAAGGTCGTCGTGCCCTCCACGCCACACGACGCCAAGGGACTTCTCCTTTCGGCGATCCGCGACGAGGACCCGGTGCTCTTCTTCGAGCACAAGAAGATGTACCGCTCGGTCCGCGGCAACGTGCCCGACGGGGAGTACACGGTGCCGCTGGGACGGGCCGCGGTGACCCATCCCGGCACGCAGGTCACGGTCATCGCCTACGGCCTCATGGCCCACTACGCGCTCGAGGCCGCCGATCGCGTCGCCGAGGAGGGCATCAGCGTCGAGGTCGTCGACCTGCGGACGCTCCGGCCGCTCGACAAGGAGACGGTCCTCGACTCGGTCCGCAAGACCGGAAAGTGCCTGATCGCCTACGAGGACAACCGCTTCGGCGGCTACGGGGCGGAGGTCGCGGCGATCGTCGCCGACGAGGCCTTCGATTACCTCGATGGGCCGGTGACCCGCATCGCCGGCCCCGACGTGCCGGGCGTCCCCTACAACCACGTCCTCGAGGAGTGGTTCATGGTCAACCCCGAGAAGATCGCCGACGGCATCCGCAGGCTCGCCGCGTACTGATCGCGTTCAGGGACCGGGGCACGTCCCGGACGAACCGCTGAACGTCTAGCGGCGGTACCGCCAGCGCGAAGGACCGTTCTCCGGGCCGCGACGGGCGATGCGCACGAGCCAGACGGATCCGACAGCGGCGGCCACGACGGCGAGCGCCCAGGCGGGCGCCGCGAGGACGAGCGCATCCTCGAGGACTCGGTCCCAGCGCGTCATGACGAGCGGGCCGACGAGGGCGACGACGACGGCTCCGGCGCCGAACGCCATGCCCGCCCGCGTCGCCAGCCAGCGCCACGTCGGCGGCTCCGGGGCGCCGGGAATCCAGGCGAGGCGCGAGTCCCGGGCCTTGCCCTCGTAGCGCCAGGACGTTCGATCCGGGTCGTCGTCCCCGGCGCCGATGCGGATCAGCCACAGCGAACCCGCGATCATCGCCGCGAATGCCGCCGCGTAGACGGCCCACGCCCAATCAGGACCGACGACAGACCCAAACACGCCACCACGGTACGCCCGCTCGTCAATCGCCCCGTGCGCCAGCAGTGCGGGCGACGGAGACCTTCAACGGTCGATCCAGGAACGCCGCAATCCGATCGACCTCCGCCGCGAGTTCCTTCCGTGCCCCGCCAGGCCATCGGCCGAACGGCCGCACGTGGACGCCGCCGCGAGTCCCGTTCGTGAGTTCCCACGTACCCATGATCCGGCCGTCGATGACCACGACCGGAGAAACCCAGCCAGCGGTCCGGTGCACGTCGGCGTGTCGTTCGAGCGGCATGAGGGCCGCGACACGTCGCGGCAGGTCGTTGACATAGGCGTCGAATCCGGGCAGGAGGCGGGTGCCGGCGAACGGCGGCGTGGCCGCGAGCTCCGCGGCGTCCGCCCGGAGCGCCAGCCCGGAACTGCCTTCGATGTCGATCTCGACGAGGTCGAGCGCCGCGGCCTCGATCGCCCTCCTCATCGTGTAGCGACTGCCCCACCATCTGGCGACACCGGCCAGGTCCGCGCCGGGAAACAGCCGGAGGAACCGCTCGACCAGTCGGCCGAGCGCCTCCTGGGGATCCGGCTTCTGGCGCCCCCTCGGGCGCACCGGCCGGCCGAGCCACGGTTCGGGGTCGACGAACGTGACGTTGCGTCCGCGGTCGGGCCCGAACACGAGCTTGCCACGCCGGGCCGATGGCTTGAGGAACGAGCCCCAGCCTGACTGAAGCTTTGTGGCGAGGTCCGGACGGCGGGTCGCGGCGGCGACGGCCTCGATGAGCTCCGCCCTGGTTCGCGCTTCACCGTCCAGCGTCGCGTCGACCGTGCGGAAGATCGTGTCGAGCTCCTTCCGCGTCACGCCGAAGTACTTCAGCCACGCGCCGGTGGTCGCCACATCGCGAGTCGGGCTCGCCGCGACGAATGCCGAAAGGTCGTCCGCCGCGATGAGGTGGAGCGTGCCCCGCATCGCCCAGGTCTTCACGAGCGTGCGCCGGGACCAGAGCGCGTCGCGAACGTCGTCGCGCCGGAGGCCGTCGACGCGAGCGTTCAGTTGCAGCTCCGCGAGGCTCATCACCTGGGCCTGGATGCCGACATGCTCCCGGACCACGTCGATCAGGCGTCGCCGGGGGAGTCGATCGACGAGGTGCTGACGCCTGAGGCGGAGCGCGGCGACCTGGAGCCAGCTGACGCGAGGCGTGTCCGAGGTCATGCCCGGGGACGATAGCCGAACGAGCGGCCGATACGTGGCAGGGAATCCGCGGGCTCCTCCTTGTGTCATCCAGCAATCAGGCGAGTGATAAGCGAGCAAGTGGCGGCCCAGCGAGGGTGCGCCGCGCTCGGACGAGCGGCGCGCGACGGCCGGGAACCGCATAACACTCGGGTGGTCGATATCCAGCGAAGCCCTTGAGAGCCGCGCGGAACAGAGATCTGGGCGTACACCGCCCGGATGCGCGACACTAGGCCGACACACTCGACTCACGTTGCGGCCCACGAGCCGCCGAACATCTCGCGGAGGACCTGCCCGTGGCCAAGGTGACGATGCCCCAGCTTGGCGAGAGCGTTGCCGAGGGGACGATCGGCAAATGGCTCAAGCAGCCCGGCGACCAGGTCGCGAAGTACGAGCCGCTCCTCGAGGTCATCACGGACAAGGTCAACGCCGAGGTTCCCTCGCCGGTCGAGGGTGTCCTCAAGGAGATCCTCGTCGAGGAAGGGGCCACGGTCCCGAACAACGCCGAGATCGCGATCATCGAGACGGCCGACGAGGCGGCCGGTGGCGGCGACGCGGGCACGGCCGAGGCGACGGTCGCCCCGACTGCCGAAGGCGGCCCCGCGGCCCCGGGCGAGGCCGACACCCAGGCCGAGAAGGCCGCGGCGAGCGAACCCCAGAAGCAGGCAGAGGCGCCATCGCCTGAAGCCGCCGCCCCCACAGGGGCCGCCGCCAGCGCACCCGCAGCCACCGCGCAGCCACAGGCAGCCCCACCCGCCGAACCGGCGCACGGTCCGGCCGGGTCCGACGAGCGCCCCGAACGAGCCGCCGCCATGGCCGCGCCCGCCGCGCCGACCGCCACAGAGACCGACGGCCCCGGCAGTCCCGACGCCCGGATGACGCCGGCCGTCCGCCGGCTACTCCGCGAGCACGGCCTCACCGCCGCCCAGATCGTCGGCACCGGCGGCGGCGGGCGGATCACCCGCGAGGACGTCACGAACTACGTCGAATCGCAGCGGACCGGCCAGCCGGTCGGTGGCCAGGCGGTCGCCGCCCCGGCAGGAGCCGCGGCCCCCGCCGCCCCCGCCCCGGCCGCCGCACCCGCGGAGGCTCCGGCCGCGGCCGCCCCATCGGCCCCCACGCCCGCCGCCCCGCCCCCCGACGCCGCCCCGGCTCCGGCCGGCGCCCGCCCCAGCGCCCCGACTGGCGCCACCGTCGAGTTCCCGGCGGGCGCCGACGAGGTCCTCGTGCCGACGACGCAGATGCGCAAGGGCATCGCCGCCCAGATGACGCGGGCGCTCCAGGCGCCGCACGCCTACGTCCAGATGGAGATCGACGCCAC
>DASTVH010000011.1:0-2428 GCA_035759195.1 Candidatus Limnocylindrales bacterium | reverse complement strand
GCCCCAGCTCAGGGGTCGTACGAAGCTGTCTTCGAAGAGCCGATCCATCGCCTGGCGGAGCGAGAGCAGCTCGCCGACGGGCGATGGACGCCGCGCGATCGTCATGATGCGGACCTCCTCTGCTGCGATGCGTATCCGGCGAAATCTTCCGGACACGCGCGTATGCTAGAACCATGACAATGGCGTTGTCAAGATACATGGGTGTATAAGTGCGAGTCCGGACGGCCCGATCCCGCCTCCGCCCCTCCGTCAGCGGCCTGGCGCCCCCGACCGGAACCGCGGGGACGGGCACCGCGATCCTGACGCCCGCAACGGCCGGATTATTCCAGGGAGGCGTAGGAACACGCACGACAGCGTACCGCCCGCCGTCTCGCGGCTCGGATATGCGTCCGGCAGATATTCCGCTCCTCAACTGCGTCGGATGGCGGGCGCGTGCGCCGATCTAAACATCCACGGAATATTCCGAGGCGCTTGTCGGGGCGCGGGCGCGGCCGCACGTAGCGGGACGGTTGCGGGACCGTGGCGGCGCGCTCGGCGGCCGGAACGTCCCGGCGTCAGCCGGCTCGTGCTCCCTCGCCTTCGCCGATGAGCTGCTCGTGGAGGAGCGCCTCGCACTCCGTCCGGCCGATCGCGATGACCTTGTCGCCCTCCTCGAGGACCGTCTCCGGTCGGAGCGGCGTCGCGACCCCGTTGCGGATGACGGCGAACAGCGAGCAGCCGTCGGGGATCTCCAGCTCGGAGCTGGACTTGCCGATCGCCGGCGAGCCGACCTGGAGATGCGCCTCGATGAGCTCCAACTCGCCCTCACCGAGGGCCGCCAGGTGCAGGAGCTCGTGGACGGGGATGTCCTGCTCGATCGAGCCCAGGATCATCCGCGTCGGACTGATCAGCTCGTCGACGCCGAGGTGCTTGAAGAGCGACTCGTTCTTGGGGTTGTTCACCCGGGCGATCGTGCGCGGCACGTCGAAGTGGTGCTTCGCCATCTGGCAGATCACGAGGTTGTCCTCGTCGTCGCCGGTGACCGCCGCGACGATGTCGGCGCGGTTGCAGCCGGCCTCGGCGAGGTACTTGCCCTCGCAGCCGTCGTGGGGGATGACGACCGATCCGATCTCGTCGGCGATCTGGTCCGCCCGGACCCGGTCCTTCTCCATCAGGACGACCTCGTGGCCGGACTCGATGAGCTCCTTCGTCAGGTAGTAGCCGACCTTGCCGCCGCCGACGACGAGTACGAACACGTCAGACCTCCCTGTCGCCGGCGATCCGGGCCGCAGCGGGTCCGGCGCCGAGCGGGAACGTTCCGGAGCCGGCGTCCGCGCCACCCGTTCCGCCGTCGACCGGCTCGTGATCGTCGCCGGCATGGGCGTCGCTCGGGGCCATGATGGCCGGCCGGTCCGGGACGGGCAGCCCGAGCCAGGCGTTCACCGCGTCCGACATCATGTTCGTCCGACACAGCGTGGCGATCCCGAGGTGGGCGTAGGCCTCGGCCCGGACCGGATCGTTGATCTTGGCCAGGACGCGCCGCGCTCCCAGCGATTCGTGGGCCAGCTGGGCGGCCATGACGTTGCGGTTGTCGCCCTCGGTCAACGAGATGAACAGGTCGGCATTCTCCGCGCCGGCCCGCCGCAGCGTGTCCTCGTCGGTGCCGTCGCCACGCACGGTGCTGCCGCCGAACGACGAGGGAAGCCGGTCGAAGGCTCGGGTCGACGGATCGATCACGACGACGTCGTGGCCGGCCCGGTCGAACGTGTCGGCAAGCACCGCGCCGACCCGGCCGCAGCCGACGATCACTGTCTTCACGTTGTCTCCTCGTGGATCGGCTCGCGCACGACCCACACTGCACAGGGCGCGTTCTTCAGGACGTAGGGAATGGTGCGCCCGATCGCGAAATCGCCGCCGAAGCGCTTGCGGTAGGGGAGTCCGACGACGAGCAGGTCCGCCTCGCGCTCGCTGGCTTCGTCGACGAGCGCCGCCCCGACGTCGCGGGCCTGGAGCAGGACCGTTTCGAGGCGGGCCTTCGAGGACTCAGCAGCGGCCTCGGCGACGTCGAGGATCCGCTGGGCCTCCTCGGAGTTGCCGGCGACATCGGCGTCGAGCGGCAGCGTCCAGTCGATCTCGACGACATGGACGGCGATGAGCTCCACCGCGCTCGATCGGGCGAGCGAACTCGTGAGGGAGACGATCCTCGCGTCACTCGGGCCGCCGTTCAGGGCGATGACCGCCCGGCTGAAGGCGGACTGCTGTTGCGCTTCTGGCACGGCCGGAACGATACCACCGGGGCGTCCGGGCGGCCGTCGGTCGGATCGGCCGATGACGTGCGGCCCGGCCGGGCCTCGCCTCAGTGACCCCGCCGGTACGGCACGTTCGCGATGACCGTGTGCTCACGGCCGAGCAGGGCAGCCCGCAGCCGTTTCGCCGACTGGTTGTAGAG
>DASTVH010000010.1:0-2199 GCA_035759195.1 Candidatus Limnocylindrales bacterium | reverse complement strand
GTCGGCTGGGACGAGACCTTCGGCTACGTCTCGGCCCGCCCCACGCCGTCCGGCGTCCGGCTCTACTCGCGCGATGACATCGAGGACCTGCTGACGGTGAAGCGGTTGACGACCGCCGGCGAGGAGCCCGACGCGATGCGGGCGGCGCTCGCCGAGGCCCGGGCGATCCGCAACGCCGGACCGTTCGGGACCCATGGAGCCGGTCGCCGGATGCTGATCCTGCTCGCCGAGCGCGACCAGTACGCGGCCGAGATGGCCGAGTACTTCCTGCGGACCGAAGGCTACGACGTCGACGTCGCGTTCACCGCCCATGAGGCAGAGGGCCGCGCCGCCGATCGGCGGCCGGCTTTGTCCATCGTCGAGCTGCTGATCTCGGGCGGCGGCGGCGCCGAGCTCTGTGCCCGGCTCAAGGCGCAGACCGGCGGGGCCGTCATCGCGATCTCCGCGCTCGATTTCGAGGACGCCGCGTTGCGCTCCGGGGCCGACGCCTTCCTGACCAAGCCGCTCGACCCGCTCACGCTGGTCTCGACCATCAAGGACCTCCTCGGCGAGAGCGCCCTCGTCCGGCCGCGGGTCGTGTCGTGATCGAGCGGCTCTCCAGCGGCCAGGCCCAGCTCGACGCCGTCCTCGGGGGAGGGCTCCCGGCCTTCTCGATCAACCTGATCGCCGGCGCCCCCGGGACCGGCAAGACGATGCTCGCCGCCCAGTATCTCTTTCACAGCGCCTCGGCGGAGCGCCCCGGCGTCTATCTTGCGACGACGACCGAGCCGCTCGAGAAGATGGTCCGCTACGGCCAGGAGCTCTCGTTCTTCGATCGGGGACTCATCGGCACGGCGGTCATCTACGAGAGCCTTTACGAGCCCCTCGCGACCGGCGGCCTGCAGGCCGTCATCGAACGAGTCATCGAGATCCTCCGCGACGTCCGGCCGGGCTTCATCGCGTTCGACTCGTTCAAGGCGCTCCGCCCCTTCGCGGCCGACGATCTGGCCCACCGGCGCTTCGTGAGCGAGCTCGCCGGGCGGCTCTCGGCGCTCCCGGTGAACACGTTCTGGGTCGGCGAGTACGGGCCTCGCGAGATCGCCGAGTCGCCCGAGGCCGCCGTCGCCGACTCCATTATCGTCCTGCGCTCGAGCCAGCACGGCCAGCGGACGCTGCGCTACCTCCACGTCGAGAAGCTGCGCGGCGGCCGCTACCAGAGCGGCGAGCATGCCTATCGCCTGAGCGAGCACGGTGTGAGCGTCTTCCCGCGCCTCGCCGACCCCCTCGACGTCGGCCGGCCGCAGCCGTCCGCCGAGCGAATCTCGCTCGGCTCGCCCGAGCTCGACGGGCTCATCTCGGGCGGCGTCTGGGCCGGCACGTCCACCCTCGTCATCGGGCCGTCCGGGGCCGGCAAGACGATGCTCGCCCTCGACTTCCTCACGGCCGGCGCCCGTGCCGGGCGGCGGGGCGTGTTCGCGACGCTCCAGGAGACGTCGAGCCAGCTGGCGCGGGTTCTGGCCGGCGGCCGGCAGGTGAGCTTCGACGGCCACGTCGAGGTCCACCGGCGGTCGCCCGTCGACATGTACATCGACGAGTGGGTCCACGAGCTGCTCGAGGTCGTCGAGCGGACGGACGCGGAGCTGCTCGTGGTCGACAGCCTCTCGGACCTGCGGATCGCGTCGCCCGACGAGACCCGGTTCGAGGAGTACGTGTACTCGCTCGGCCAGCGCTGCGCGCGGACGGGCACGACGGCCCTGCTGACCCTCGAATCGCGGCCGGCCTTCGCGTTCGCCGGCTCGATCGCCACGGCGCTCTCCCACCTTGCCGACAACATCATCCTCATCGGATACCACGTCGACGGCCACCTCGTCCGCCGCGCGATCCACGTCCTCAAGACCCGCGGCTCCGCCCACGACCAGGCGATCCGCGAGTTCGTGATCGGGGCCGACGGGATCACGATCGGCCGCGAGATGGCGATCGAGCTCGAGCTTTCAAACGGCGGCCGGCCCGTCACCTACCCTGACTGACGGCCGCTCGAGCTTCGATGCCCCTCGATCGCTACCACGCCAAGCGTGACTTCTCGAAGACGCCCGAGCCGGCCGGCGACGCCGCCGCGGCGGCCGCGGCCCGGTCTGCGTCGAGCGGCCGCTTCGTCGTCCAGCGCCACCGGGCGACCCGGCTCCACTACGACTTCCGACTCGAGATGGGCGGCGTCCTCGC
>DASTVH010000009.1:0-3248 GCA_035759195.1 Candidatus Limnocylindrales bacterium | reverse complement strand
TTCACCGACGGCGTCTTCCTCGTCGATCTCATCAGCGCGACCGACACGGACTCCGTCCTCGCCCTGATCGGGACCGCCCTCGGGCTCGGCGAGACGACGGAGCGATCGCCGCTCGAGGACCTCCGCCGCCAGCTCCGCACGCAGCAGGTCCTGCTGGTCCTCGACAACTTCGAACAGGTCACGGTCGCTGCGCCGCTGATCGCCGATCTCCTGAGCGGCTGTCCGGGCGTCAAGGCGCTCGTGACGAGCCGCGAGGCGCTCCGCGTCCGCGGCGAGAACGTCATCTCGATTCCGCCGCTCGCCCTGCCGGCCGTCGGCCGGGCCGCATCGGCGGCCGAGGTGAGCCGGTTCGAGGCGATCCAGCTTTTCGTGGAGCGGGCCCGCGCGGTCCGGTCGGACTTCCGTCTCACCGACGACAACGCGGCCGCCGTCGTCGAGATCTGCCGGCGCCTCGACGGCCTGCCGCTCGCGATCGAGCTCGTTACGGCCCGGCTGAACCTCTTCTCGCCCGAGGCCCTGCGAGATCGCCTCGGCAGCCGCCTCAAGCTGCTCGGCGGCGGCGCTCGCGACCTGCCGGAGCGGCAGCAGACGCTCCGCGCGACAATCGAGTGGAGCTACCAGCTGCTCGACCCCGCCGAGCAGCGGATCTTCGAGCTGCTGTCGGTCTTCGCCGGCTGCTCGGTCGAGGCGGTCGAGGCGGTTGCGGCCGGCCTGGAGGGCGCCGCCGGCACCGACCTCGACCCGATCGAGGTCCTCGGATCGCTGGCGAGCAAGAGCCTCATCCGACAGGCGGCCCGGACCGAGGGCGGCGGTCCGCCGCGGATCGTCATGCTCGAGACGCTTCGCGAGTTCGCCGCCGATCGGCTCGACACCCGACCCGAGTTCGCGGCCGCGGCCCGCGACAACCACGCCCGCTACTTCGCGGCGCTCGCGGTCGAGGCATCGAAGGCGGCGGCGGCCGACGGCGACCGCCTGGGCGACGAGTTCGCATCCGAGATCGACAACCTGCGGATCGCCTGGCGGCACTCGGTGGGGCGGCGCGACATCGCACGGCTCGACGACCTCGGCGACGCCCTGTGGCCGGTGTTCGAGGCGCGCGGCTGGTATCACGCGACCGTCGAGATGATCCGTGACCTGCTCGGCGTCCTGGCGGACGGTCCGGCCGACCCGGATCGCTGGCAGCGCGAGCTGACGCTTCGCACGAACCTCGCCAGGACGCTCACGCTGCTGCGCGGCTACACCGGCGAGGTCGAGGATGCGTACGCCGAGGCGCTGGCCATGTTCGAGGGCAAACGCGAAGTGCCCCAGCTCTTCCCGGTCCTGCGCAGCCTTGCCAGCTTCCACGGGTTCCGCGGCGACTTCGACAAGGGGATCGGGTACGCCAACGAGATCCTTCGCCTCGCCGACGCGCAGGGCGACCCGAACATGCGCATCGACGGCCTGTTCGTCCTCGGCTCGTACACCGGCTTCATCGGGCAGCTGGAGACGGGCTTGGGATACCTCGACGAGGCGATCGAGGCCTTCGAGAGCGGCGGCTACCGGCCCCGCCGACTGCGACTCGGCGTCGACGCCCGCGTGGCGTCCCTGACGGCGTCGAACTTCTTCCGGTGGCTCCTCGGCTACCCGGATCGGTCTCTGGCGCGCGCGGACCGGGCCGTGGCGATCGCCGCCGAGATCGACCATCCCTACTCGCTCGCATACGCGCTGTATCACTCGGGCTTCCTGCATCTCTGGCGGCGCGAGCCGGACCTCGTGAACGAGCGCGCGATCGCCACCCAGCGGGTCGCGGAGGCGAACGACCTCTCGATCTGGTGGGCGCTGTCGAGGTGCCTGCTCGGGGCCGCGACGAGCGCGCTCGGCAACCCGGAGGAGGGCCTCAGGCAGATGGCGGAGGGCCTCGACCACTACCAGGGCCTGCGGACCCCACCGGTCTTCTGGCCCTTGATCCGGCTCATGCAGGCCGGAGCCTGCGTCGACGCGCGGACGTCGAACGCCGGGTTCCGGCTTATCGACGAGGCGCTCGGGCTCACGGAGGCCGACGACCCGATGCTGTCGCTCTTCGACGTCGTCCGCGGCGATCTCTCGCTCGTCGCGCCCGACCCGGACGTCGCCGCGGCCACGGCATCGTACGAGCGGGCGTACGCGGTTGCCGAGCGGTTCGGTGCCCGGATGCCGCAGCTCCGTGCCGCCACCCGGCTGTGCCGGGTGGCGACGGACGCCGATCGAAGCAAGCGACTCGAGGCGCTGCGGGCAGTGCTCGGGACGTTCACCGAGGGCTTCGCGACGCACGACCTCCGGGAGGCTTCAGTCCTGGCCAGGGCCGGGACCGATCCCTGACATAAGCGATCCGTCGCATCCCCCGGCGTCGCGGGAGACGTCGCCGCGACAAGCGAGGGGTACGTTGTCTCGCGCCGGCGTGACGAGTCCGGCTGGGACGGAGCTCACCAAGCATGCCGGTCCTGTTCGAACGGGATCGAGACCTCGGTCTCCTGATCGACCGCGTGACCGGCCTGGCCGATCATGCCGAGGGCGGGGTCGTCATCATCGAGGCGCCTCCCGGAGTGGGGAAGACCCAGCTCCTGGCGACCGCCATCGAGCTCGCCCAGGCTCGCAGTGTCCGCGTCCTGACGGCCCATGGCGTCGAGCTCGAACACGAGCTCGCGTTCGGTGGCGTCCGCCAGTTGTGCGCCCCGACGCTGGCCCGCCTGGACCCGGTCGCGGTCCGGGACGTGCTCCGGGGTCCGGCCGCCGGAGCGGGTCCGATCCTCGGCATCTCGGACGTGCCGGTCCCCGCTGGCGCGGAGCCCCTGTTCGCGCTCACGGCGATGGTTTCGAACCTGGCTGCTCGGGGGCCGGTGGCCATCGCCGTCGACGACCTCCAGTGGCTCGACGAGGCGTCCGCGCGGTTCCTGGCCTACCTCGCTCGCCGCCTCGACGGCCTCCCGGTTCTCATCGTGTCCGCGACGCGCCCGCTTGATCCGCCCCTCCCTGAGCTGGCGACCGCGTGGCCGCCCGGGACGGTGTTCATCAGGCCCGAGCCGCTCAGCGCGAACGGCGTCGGCCGCCTCCTCGAAACCGTGCTCGGCACGCCGATCGGCGACGACGTCGTCACTGCCTGTGGCCGGGTGACCGGGGGCAACCCGTTCCTCGTCACGGAGATCGGCCGCGAGCTTGCCGCCCTGCCGGCGACCGGGCGAGCCGAGCGGGTCGAGGAGATCGCCCCCGCCGCCGTCGGTGCCGCCGTGCTT
>DASTVH010000008.1:0-2429 GCA_035759195.1 Candidatus Limnocylindrales bacterium | reverse complement strand
GCACGCGCCCCCCGCGGGAGCCGTCCCCACACGAGCCCGCCGAGTTTCCTTGTCCACCGAACGGCGGACCGCTGCGACGCGCCATGCGGCGGCGGTATCCCCGCAGCTATCCGCTCCGAGCGGACACAGCCCGACGACGACCGTCGGCGAGGCCTGGATCCGGCTCCGGGACCCTCGGATTCGCGGGGCGCTGTTCACTCTGCCTGAAAAGCCGCCTGGATCGCCGCGAGAGGGCAGCCGGCCGACTGCCGGCCGAGGGTCTGAGGAGGGCTACGCGTCCCAGCTCGTCTCTTCGTCGAGCTCCTCGAGCCGCGCGATCAGCTGCTCGATGCCGGCGTCATCCGCCAGGATCTCCGACGCGCCGGCCGAGCCGCCACCGAACAGGCCGTTGAGGACCGGATCGAAGAACAGCATCGCGTTCGCCCCGAGCGGCCGGTACGGCCGGCTGGCCTGGAGGAAGTGGACGGCCGGCCCGGTCAGGCCGCGCAGCTGGATCTCGCGGGCGACCTGCTCGACGAGCTCCTCGCGCTGCTCCTCGCCGGGCTCGTACGGATTCACGCCAGGCTCCTCGCCGACGGCGAGCCGGTGGGCGGAGTCGCGGCCGCCGTGGCACCCGAGCCGGACGCTCCGGTCGGCGCGGTCGCGGAGAGGGCCGCCTCGAACGCGTGGTATGCGGCCGCGCCGCGCATCGCGAAGATGACGTGCTGGATCGTGGGGCAGCCCGGAAGCTCCTCGCGAACCGCCCGGACCGTGACCCGCGCCGCCTCGTCGAGGGGGAAGCCGCCGACGCCGGTTCCGAGCGCCGGGAACGCGATGCTCGTGACGCCGGCCTCGCGGGCGCGGGCCATCGCGCTGCGGACCGCCACGTCGATCGTCGCCGCGCTCGTTCGCCGGTCGCGATCGACCGAGACGGCGTGGATGACGAACCGCGCCGCGAGCTGCCCGGCCGGGGTGACGATCGCACCGCCGAGCGGGACCGGCGCCTGGCGCACCGCGGCGAACTCAATGGCGTCTCCGCCCGCCCGCTTGATCGCGCCGCCCACGCCGGTCGCCATCCAGAGCGAGGGGTTGGCGGCGTTCACGATCGCGTCGACCTCGAGGTCGCAGATGTCGCCGTTCCAGAGCTCGATGCGAGCCACCGATCCTCCACACCAGCCAGCGTGCGAACCGCCATCGGTCCGGCCGCCGCATGGTACACCCGGGGCAAGCGCTCGGACATCGTCGTCACGACCTCCCAGGAGTTCGTGGTGCGGGTTCGCGCCAGCTCGGCCGCGGGGATCTCGTCGGCGCCCTGGCGCCCGAGCAGCACGAACTCGTCGTCGAGCTCGACCGGCGGTCCCGGGACGTCGGTCACGTCGGCGAGGATGCCGTCCATCGCGACGTTGCCGACGATCGGCACCCGCCGGCCGCGAACGAGCGCCTCCGCCCGATTCGAGAGCGCCCGTGCCCATCCGTCGCCGTACCCGAGGGGCAGCGTCGCGATCCGGCTCGGTCGGTCAGTCGTGAACGTCGGGCCGTACGACAGGCCGCGACCGGCCGGCAGGTCGGCGACGCGGACCGGCCGGGCGTGAAGCGACAGCACCGGTCGGAGGTCGGCGGCCGCCGGGAGCGAGCCCGGTGCGAACTCGTCGGGCACGAGCCCGTACGTCATGAGGCCCGGTCGGACGGCATCGTAGACGGGGATCGTGCGGGCGAGGATGGCGCCGCTCGCGGCGACGTGGCGGCGGGACACGTCGATGCCGGCCGCCGCGAGCTGTCGCAGCGTCGTTTCGTAACGCTCGATCTGGGCCGCGGTCCGGACCGGATCCTCGCTCGCCTGGAGGTGCGTCCAGACGCCGGCGAGGCGGGCGGCAGGGGCCGCTGCGATCGCCCGGCCGACCTCGACCACCGCCTCCGGCGCGACGCCGCCGCGGCCCAGGCCCGTCTCGATCTCGAGCTCCAGGGCGAGCGCGCCTACCGGGCTCCCGGAACGATCGGCGAGGCCGTCCAGGAGCCGCGCCAGGCCCGTCGCGTCCCCGACCGCCACGGCGACCTCGGCCTCGGCCGCGGTCGAAGCCAGGGCCGGTGGGATCGGATAGAGAACGGTGATCCGACCGCCGATGCCCGCGTCACGAAGGGCGATCGCCTCGTCGAGCGTCGCGACGCACAGGCCGTCCGCGCCGAATGCGACGAGGGCCCGGGCGATCGGCACCATGCCGTGGCCGTAGGCGTCCGCCTTGACGACCGGCTCGATCGCGACGCCGGGCCCGACGAGGCGGCGGACGAGCGCGCGGTTGGAGGCGAGCGCGTCGAGGTCGATCTCGAGCCAGGCGCTCCGCGGCAAGGCCGGTAGGCCGGCCTCGGCCAGGCTGACTTCGATCAGCCGGTCCACGGTCCGCGTCAGGCGCGGCGGGCGGTCGCGCCGTCGGCGGTGGTACCCGCGTTGCCGC
>DASTVH010000007.1:0-26062 GCA_035759195.1 Candidatus Limnocylindrales bacterium | reverse complement strand
GTAGGTGCCGTCGTCGAACGTGATCCGGAACGTCCGGCACTCGCCGGCCCAGTCCTTCTTCGTCTTCCAGACGTACGTGTAGGTGTTCGTCTCCGGGTCGTACTGAAGCCCGCTGCCGCCGGCGAACTCCGTGCCGGCCGCACCGAGCGATTCGCCGGTCGTGCAGTCGAACTCGGTCGTCGTCGGCGTCCCGAACAGGATGCCGAGGCCGAGGTCGCCCGACAGCTCGAACTTGATCGGGATCGCGGCGCCGGCCTTGACGACGTTGAGCGCCGGCCGCGCGTCGATCGGGTCCTCGAACCCGTCGAACTCGAAGTTGAGCAGGTCGAGCCCGATGAGGACCGGGTCGTGATCCGACGAGCGATAGGCGTTCGGTTCGTAGATCGCGTCCTGCTCATCGGGCTTGAACGACGTGTCGTAGTCGAGGATGTCGGGTTCGTCCGCGTTGATGTGCCACTCGGTCGCGCCGGTGACCTGGCTCTCGAGCGTCGAGCTGGCGAGGGCATGGTCGAGGTAGCCGGCTTGGCCGTCGAAGACGAACGAGTAGGCGAAGGGCCCCTGGTACGTCGCGATGAGATTGACGTAGTCGTCGGTCGTGCCGAGCGTGTCGTCGGCCCCGGCCCGGATCTCGTCGATCGGGTCCTCCATCGCGTAGGAGTTGAGGTCGCCGAGAATCAGGGAGTCGGCGTCGCCGGAACCCGTCGGGTCGGTCGCGAGCCAGTCGACGAGCGCCTCGGCGGCGGCCTTGCGGGTCAGGTTGCAGTTGCCCTGGCCGTCGCCGGTGTCGGGATCGCCCACGTCGATGCAGTCGGAGCCCTTCGACTTGAGGTGATTGACGGCGACCGTCAGGCGGGCACCGGTGGCGTTCTCCTCGAACGTCTGGGCGAGGACGGGCCGGCTCTTCGTGTCGATGAACCGCGGGTCGACGCTCGAATCGAGGATCTCGAAGTCGCCGACCGGCGTCACCGTCGCCGGTTTGTAGATGAGCCCGACGCGGATCGCGTCGGTGCCGATGACGCCCGTGTCGATCGCGGCGTACGTCCCGGCACCGAGCATCTGGTTGAGGCCCGCGACGAGGCCGTCCGCGGGGTCGCCGAGCGGGTCGACGCCGAGCGTGTTCTCGAGCTCGTTGAGCCCGACGATGTCGGCGTCGAGGCCGGCGATGGCCTCGAGCAGCTTGACCCGCTGACGATCGAACTCCGTCGGCTGGTCGAAGTCCCAGCCGCGGCATTCGACGTTCTCGGCCGGCCCGCAGGCGTTGTCGAGTGCGTTGCCCGAAGGGTAGTCGGCGGTGAGGAAGAAGTTGAGCGTGTTCATCGCGGCCGCCCGGAGCCGGCCACCGACCTCGTCGGGCTCCTCGGGGCGCGGGTTCACCGACGTGTAGTCCGCCGGGCCGGTCGGCTGGATCCGGTAGAGGCTGAAGTCGAAGCCCATGACGCCGACCGTGTTCGCGACGGTGTCACCGCCGCGGAACCGGTTGGTCAGCGAGAACGGGTCGCCGTTGGGATGGCGGACGATCGGCGGGTTCTGGGCGCTCAGGCCGTCGTCGAGCGTGATCCGGCTCAGGAGGTTCGCCTGTGCCCGGGCGATGGCCGGGGCGCCGGGCTCGACGATCGAGGTCGGCGTGAAGGGTCGCGTTTCGCCCGGCAGCGGCAGGGCGAGGACCATCTCGCCGAAGCGCTCGTAGTTGAAGTACTCCGAGATGACGAGCGACTGGGGCAGCTCGACGAGCATGCCCTCGAAGCGTTCGGGATAGGTCAGTTCGGGGAACGGCAGCGTCACCTCCGCCGGCTCCACGCTGCCGTCGCCGCAGTCGACGATGTTCGTCGCCGGGACGGGGGCGCTGTTGCTGTTCGCACCCTGGATCGCGGTCTGGTTGAACCGCTCGCGGGCGAAGCCCTTGACCCAGACGATGTCGCCCTCCGACACGGTGTTCGCGGTGCCGGTGAAGACGAAGATCCCGTCGGATGTTGCGGCATCGCCGTCGCCGGTCGCGTCCTGGAGGTAGAAGCCGCCGAGGCCGCTCGCGCCCTCGAAGTCGCCGACGACGACGCCCTTCGTCGTGACGTTGCCGGTGATCGCGGCCGCCGGACCGGCACCCTGGATGTCGTGGATCGGGGTGAACGGCAGGACGCAGACGTCCACCGCCGTGAAGCCGACCGTGAAGTCGACGGTCAGGTTGTCGGGCGGGTCGGCGCCGTCCTCGTCGGTGACGCCGGCCGCGAGGATCGTGAGCGTGCACTCGTCGCCGATCGTGAGGTCGCTGTCGGGATCGAGCGTGAACGTGATCGGGCCGCCGGAGACGGTCGCGGTGTGAGTGCCGCTCAGCGAGCACGTGAGCTCGAACCACGAGCCGGCCACGTCGACGGGCTCGCTGAAGGTGACGAGGAGGTTCGCCGTGTAGTGGAAGTCGACCGCGCCGTCGGCGGGGAACGTCGAGCTCACCGCGGGCGCCGCGTCCTCCGGCACGACCGTGTGGGCGCCGAGGCCGTCGAACGTGTCGGTCGCGAAGCCGTTCCACTGGACGCTCGGGTCGAAGACGTCGGCGCCGTTCGGGTCGCCGTCCTCGATGCCGGTCATGCGGCGGAGGGTGTTGTCGGCGGTGCTGGTGAGGCCGGTTCCCCACTCGGTGCCCGGATCGAAGCCGATCTGGCCGATGACGTCGAGTGCGGTCGTGCCCCTGCGCAGGACGACCGCGTCGTCGCCGTTGAACCAGCCGGCGCCGTTCGTCTGGTCGGCCTGGGCGAGGATCGTCGCGTTGGCCGCCGCCTGGGCGAGGACGTAGACGTCGCCGTTTGCCACCGTCCCCGTCAGGGGGATGCTCAGCCCGGAGGCGGGATTGCCGTTGAAGTGCATCTGGATGTTGTAGCCGCCGGTCGCGAGGTTCACCGTGGCCCCGGTCCCGTTGTAGATCTCGATCGCCTTGTTGTTGCTCGTGCCCTCGATGTACTCGGAGATGAAGAGATCCGTCGAGGCAGCGAGCGCCGGCGCTGCGCCCGCGGGCAGCAGGCCGGCCAGGATCAGCAGGGAACCGGCGAGGGAGAGCCAGCCCCGACGACGGGAACGACGGGCAGTCGGAAGCACGATGTAACCCTCCTCACGCGCAAGGAAATGCCCCACGGGTTGCGGGCCATGGTAACGCCGTCGACCATCCCCAACCCACCCTTTTGGTACCCGACCGCACCATCCGTGGTGCCCCGGCGCACCGGTCGATCGCCGTCCCGATCGCCCCGTGGTGGGCCGTCGGTTCAGTCCTCGAGGCTCCCCATGATCGCCTCGCCGAGCCGCCCCTCGCCGACCGACGTGATCGACACGATCACGTTCTCGCCGTGGATCGCGTGATACGTGAAGGCGCCGCCCGAACACGACCCGATGAAGACCTGGCGACTGTCGATCTCGGCCTCGGCATTCCCGGTCACACCGCCGGCCGGCGCGCATGCCGCCTCGTCGTACGAGTCGCGCCACTGGCGGAAGAACGCCTCGCCGAGGACCGCGGGCCGGAGTCGAACGACGTTGACGATGGCCAGGTTCTCGGCGCCCGCCGCCTGGTCGACGGCCAGCGCCAGAGCAAGCGCCTCGACGTCGGCGGCGAGGGTGGGGTCGGCGGCGATGCCGGACGCGTTCTCCGCATCGGGCAGGATCGGGACGCCGCCGACCTCGTCGGGCAGGATGTCGAGGAGGGCTGGATCGACCAGGACGCTGGGCGCCGACGCGCTGCTGGCGGGAGAAGGCGCCGTCGTCGGCGAGGGGCCCGGCACCGGCCCGCAGGCGAGCAGCGCCAGGCACAGAAGGCCGGCGCAGGCCGCTCGGGCGATCACCCCGGCAGTCGCTCGGGGTCGCGGTCGGGCCGGATGAAGGCCGACTCGTAGAACTGGAGCGGGTTGCCCTCGGGGTCCCACAGGAAGCAGAACTGGCCCCACTCGGTCCGGACGACCGCCTCGTGGCGGATGCCGGCCGACTCGATTCGGCGCAGCGCCAGCGGCAGGTTGTCGACGATCATCTCGGGGACGATCCCGCCCCGCCGGAAGTCCTTCGGCTCGACGGACGCGTGGCCGCCGTCGATGAGCGAGATGCTCGTGCCCTGGGTCGCATCGAAGCGGACGAAGCGCGGCGTCCGATAGAGAAGCCGAAGGCCCACGACGTCGCGGTAGAAGGCGAGCTCCTTCTCGATGTCCTCGACGAAGATCAGCGCACCGCGGACCTTCGTGACGTTCCCGAGTGCCTGGATCATCGCCATCCTCGCGCCACCCTCGCTGAGCCGCCGGCCGTCGTGCTGCCGACGGTACACCGGTCGACGTTCTGCTACGAGAGCTCCCGACGGACGACCGGGAAGTGCTCGTCGTCGACCGCGATCGTGAAGCCGGCCGCCAGCCAGAACTCCGGCGTCGCGGCGCTCGTCGCGTCGGGCCGTGTGCCGCGCTCCGGGTAGGCCTCGACCGCGGCGAAGCCGCGGCCGGCCAGGTCGTCGCAGACCGCGGCGACGAGCGTCTGTGCCTACCTTTCGCGTCGCGCGCCCGCGGCCGACGCGATGCAGGTGATGACCGCCGGCAGCGGCGCTTCGGGGAGCTGCGGGTAGAGATCGCGCAGGCGCTGCGCGCGGGGATAGGCCGAGAGGGGCCCGAACTGGGTGTACGCGACGGGGACGTCGTCCGCGAGCAGGACCTTGGCGTAGCTGCCGAAGACCGCCAGCCCGCGACCGAGCAGGGCGAGCTTGCGTGGCGCGTCGGCCGCGACCGTCGGGCGGGCCTCGCGCCGCGGGGCGAACGGGTTGTCGGCGAGACCGTCATCCGCGGGGGCGAACGGGTTGAAGGCCGGGCCGCCCGACGGCGGCGCAGCGAACGGGTTCTCGACCGGTTCGTCATCCGCCGACGCGAACGGATTCATCGGGCGGGCGCGGGCCGGGGCGGCGGGCACGGGCGACGGCTCGAGCCAGGCGGCGCGGGCGGCCTTCGATCCGCGGTCGGCGTCCTCCCAGTAATTGCAGGTGCGGTGGTCGAAGCCCGGGTCGGCGCACGGCGGAATCAGCCCGAACGCTTCGCGGTCGGTCACGTCGACGATCCGGAGGCGCGCCATCCGGGGAGTCTACCCCGCGCTCCGGCGGGCCCGGCGCTGCCCCGGCCGCTGACGGGCGGACGGGGACGGGCCTGGGCGATCAGGCCGGTTCCCGCTCGCCGCGCACCGGTCGTTCCAGCACGATCTCGCGGCCACCCGCGAGGTCGGCGAGTCCGCCCTCGCGGACGAGAGCCGTCGCCGCGGCGAGGTCGGGCCCCGGCTCTCGGTCGCGCTCGAGACGCGGCACGGCGGCTCGAATCCGACGGCGCGCCTCCAGCACCCCGGCGCCCGGCGTCGCGCCGGCCAACTCTGGTGAATCCAGTCGCAGATCCAGGGCCTGCGTTGCCGCGATCAACTCGATCGCCAGGATCCGCTCGACGTGCTCGAGGACCGTGAGCGCGTGGCGGGCGGCAATGGGGCCCATCGAGACATGGTCCTCCTGGTTCGCGCTCGTGGGGATCGAGTCGGCCGAGGCCGGATGGACGAGGATCTTGTTCTCCGACGCGAGCGCCGCCGCCGTGTACTGGTAGAGCATCAGCCCCGAATCGAGCCCGGACGCCGGGACGAGGAACGCCGGCAGCCCGCCGTTGAGCCGCTCGTCGAGGAGGAGTGCCGTCCGCCGCTCGCTGATCGCCCCGAGCTCGGCGATCGCGAGCTTGGCGAAGTCGAGCGCCAGCGCGATCGGCTCGCCGTGGAAGTTGCCGCCGCTGATCACCCGGCCGCCGCCGGTCGCGAGCGCGTCCTCGGCGACCACATTGCCTTCGACGAACACGAGCGGGTTGTCGGTGGCGCTGTTCATCTCGACGTCGAGAACGCGCCGGAGATGATCGAGCGCGTCCCGGACCGCACCGTGGACCTGGGGCACGCAACGCAGCGAGTAGGGATCCTGGACCTTGTGGGCGTCGCTCTTGTGGCTGGCCTGGATCGTCGAGTCCCGGAGGAGGTGGCGGAGCTGGGCGGCGACGGCGACCTGGCCGGGGTGCGGCCGGGCCAGCTGATACGCCGCTGCGAACGCGACGTCCGTGCCGAGCAGCGCCTCCACGCTCATCGCCGCGGCGACGCTGGCCGTCCGGACGAGCCGGTCGGCGTCGACGAGCAGGAGCGCCCCGATCGCGCTCATCAGCTGGGTCCCGTTGAGGAGCGCGAGGCCCTCCTTGGGTTCGAGGACGAGAGGCTCGAGGCCGACCTCCCGCAGCGCGATGAGGCCGGGCACGACCTGTCCCTCGAGCTCGACCCGGCCGCGACCGATGAGCGGCAGCGCCAGGTGGGCGAGAGGCGCGAGGTCGCCGGACGCACCGACCGAGCCGTGCGCGGGCACGACCGGATGGATGCCGCGCGAAAGGAACTCCAGGAGCCGGTCCACGATGAGCGGACGGCAGCCGCTGTGGCCGAGGGCGAGCGTGTTCGCCCGCAGGAGGAGCATGGCCCGGACCACGTCGCGGGCCAGCGGCTCGCCGACGCCGGCCGCGTGGCTGACGAGAAGGTTCTCCTGGAGGCGGGCCGCGTCCTCCGCCGGGACGGCTCGCGATGCCAGCGCCCCGAACCCGGTCGTGACGCCGTAGACGACCTCGCCGGCCGCGACGAGCCGCTCGATGACGGCGCGGGACTCGGCCATCCGCGATCGGGCGTCCGGATCGAGAACGACGGCCGCCCGGCCGCGGGCCACGGCCTCGACGTCGCCGATCGTCAGGTCGGCGCCGGTCAGGACGATCGGATCGGTCGACCCCGGACGGCTCGGTTCGGTCACCCGCCGAGGATAGTCGGCTATGCTCGCCGCCGTGTTCGACTTCCTCGACGGCCCCGTGCGGGACGCCGTCACCCAGATCTACAACGCCGTCGGCTACCTCGGGGTCGCCCTGTGGGTCGCGATCGAGAGCGTCATCATCCCGATCCCCTCGGAGCTCGTGCTGCCGTTCGCGGGGTTCCTCGTCGGCGAGGGCGTGTCGGTCGAGCCGCTGACGGGCCAGCCGTGGTCGCTGCCGCTCGTCGTCCTCGCCGGAACGATCGGGGCGGTGATCGGCGCGCTGATCGCGTACGCGATCGGCTACTTCGGCGGCCGCCCGGCGTTCGAACGCTGGGGCCGCTACATCGGCGTGATGCCGGCGGACGTCGACCGGACCGAGGCGTTCTTCGCGAAGCACGGACAGGCGGCGAGCTTCTGGGGCCGGATGCTGCCGGTCGTCCGATCCCTCGTGTCGTTCGGCGCAGGCGTCGGGCGGATGCCGCTCGGTCCGTTCGTGTTCTTCACGGCGCTCGGCTCGCTGCCCTGGACGTTGTTCCTCGTCGTCGTGGGGGTGCAGCTCGGCGCGAACTGGGAGATCGTCGGCGACTGGCTGTCACGATTCGAGTACCTGATCGCGGCGATCGTGGGCATCGTGATCCTCGCGTTCGTGTGGATCCGGATCGTCAAGCCCCGGCGGCAGCGCCCGACATCGTGATGACTCGACGCGGTGCCGATGATGCCGTGGGAGAATTCCGACCGGAGGTGACCCGCCCGCGATGACCGAGAACACGCAGCAGCATCCCGGGGACGTCGCCGACGAGCCTCATGGTGCCGCCGACCACGGCGAGGATCACGGCCACGACGACCACGCCGACACCGACGAGGCACTCGGCCCGATCGATGCTCCCGCCTGGGCGGCCCTCGTCGGCGGGATCGCCCTCGGCCTCGTCGTCGCGGTTGCCATCCTGATCTCGACGAGCGCCTGACCAGCGCCGCCTGCGGTCGAAGCCGCGGCCGGCCGCAGCGGAACAACAGGGCGGGCCGGCGCGTCCCACATCGGTCCAGGTCTCGTGTCGAACGGAGTCCGGCGATGTCAGCTTTTGTCCGCCAGCGGCGGTCCAGCGCCGAGGTGAGGGTCCTTGTCGCTGCCGCGATGCTCGCCGCCATCGGCCTGTTGATCGCCACCGCCCGCCCGGCCGCCGCCTGCAGCTGCGCCGGCTGGCAGTCGATGAAGGAGTACGCGACTCCCGACAACGCGGTCTTCACCGGGACGGCGGGGCTGCTCCAGGACCGCGGCGTGCCCGTGGAGGTCGGTCGCTGGCTCTGGGGTGCCGAACCGGCGCCGATCGTGTGGCTCGCTGCGGCGAGCTTCGGCGACAGTTCGAGCTGCGGCACGACGACGCCGCCGCCCGACTCGCAGTGGATCTGGGTCGGCTGGCGTGACGGCGGCGGAGGCGACTACCTCACCGGGCTGTGCTCACCGGCCGCGATGCTCGGGACGCCCGAGGGCGACGCGATGCTCGACGACGCGATCGGGGCCTTCGGCGGCCCCTCCCCGCCGGACCCCACGATCGAGCCGACCCCGGAGGCACCGGCCCCGGCGACCGCCGCCGCTGCGACCGCCGCCCCGGCGACCGCGGCGCCGACGACGGCCGCACCCGCTGGTCCGGTTCCGCCCGCCCGGGACACCACCGGCCTGCTCGTCGGTGGCGGGGTGGTCCTTGCCAGTCTTGCCCTGTTCGGCGGCCTGGCCCTGGTTGCGCGCCGCGGGGGACGGGACGCGCCGTAGGGGCCGGACTAGAACAGGCCGACGATGTTGCCGTCCGCGTCGATGTCGATCTTCTCGCCGCCCGGCTTCGACGGCAGGCCGGGCATCATCCGCATCTCACCGAGCATCGGGGTGATGAACCCCGCGCCGGCCGAAAGCCGGATGTCGCGGATCGTGACCGTGAAGCCGCTCGGGCGTCCCTTGAGCGCCGCGTCGTCGCTGAGCGAGTACTGGGTCTTGGCCATGCAGATCGGCAGGTGCCCGAAGCCCATCTCCTCGTAGAGCTTCAGGGCCTTCTTCGCCGGCGGCAGCAGCTCCATCCCGTCGGCGCCGTAGACCTGGGTGACGATCGCGAGCATCTTCTCGCCGAGCGGCGCGTCGTCCGCGTAGAGCAGGCGGAAGTCGGACGGCTCGTGGCTCGCTCCCCAGACCGCCTCGGCCAGCGCCGCCGCGCCCCGCCCGCCCTCGGCGAAGTGGGTCGCGACGACCGCCGCGTAGGCGCCGGCGTCGTGGGCGACGCGCTGGATCGCCTCGACCTCGGCCGGCGTGTCGGTCGGGAAGGCGTTGATCGCGACGACCGCCGGGATGCCGAACAGCCGGACGTTCTCGATCTGCTTGGCGAGGTTCGCCGCCCCGGTCGCGACCGCGTCGACGTTCTCCTCGCTCAGAGCCGGATCGAGCGGCTTGCCGGCCACGATCCGGCCGACGCCGCCGTGCATCTTGAGCGCGCGGACCGTCGCGACGACGACCGCGGCGTCCGGGCGGAGGCCGGAGGCCCGGCACTTGATGTTGAAGAACTTCTCTGCGCCCATGTCCGCCCCGAACCCGGCCTCTGTGCAGACGATCTCGTTGGTCGCGAGGGCGATCCGGTCGGCGAGGATCGAGTTGTTGCCGTGGGCGATGTTGCCGAAGGGGCCGCAGTGGACGAAGGCGGGTCCGCCCTCGAGCGTCTGGAGGAGATTCGGCTTGATGGCGTCGACGAGGAGGACCGTCATCGACCCGGCGACGCCGAGGTCCTCGGCGGTCACCGGCCGCCCGTCGGTCGTCTGGGCCAGGACGATCCGGCCGAGGCGCGTGCGGAGGTCGGCGAGGTCCGTCGCGAGGGCGAGGATCGCCATGACCTCCGAACCGACCGTGATGATCCACTCGGTCTCGCGGGGGAAGCCGTTCTCCTTGCCGCCGAGGCCGATGACCGCCCGACGGACGGCCCGGTCGCTGATGTCGACGACCCGCGGCCAGAGAACGGAGTGCGGGTCGATCCCGAGCGGGTTCTTGTGATGGATGCTGTTGTCGATGAACGCGGCCGCAAGGTTGTGGGCGGCACCGATCGCGTGGACGTCGCCGGTGAGATGGAGGTTGAAGTCCTCCATCGGGATCACCTGGCTGTAGCCGCCGCCGGCCGCACCGCCCTTGATCCCGAAGACCGGCCCGAGCGACGGCTGGCGGATGCAGACCGCCGCCTTGCGGCCGATGTGGTTCAGGCCCTGGGCGAGCCCGACCGTGGTCGTCGACTTGCCCTCGCCGAGCGGCGTCGGGGTGATCGCGGTCACGACGACGTATTTGCCCCGGGGTCGTTCCGCTTCGAGCCGGCGGATGCCCTCGAGCGTCACCTTTGCCTTCGTCCGGCCGTACGGTTCGATCTCCTCGTCGGCGAGGCCCAGATCGCGGGCGACATCCGAGATCGGCCGGGGCGTGACGGATCGCGCGATCTCGAGGTCTGAGGGGAAGGTCATCGGGCTCCTCTTGCGACTCCGCTGAGATCCTCGCCGGGCGTCTTCGCACCCGCGACGGCTGCCTCCTGGCCCTGCGCCGCCCGGACGAGGTGGGCGAGCAGCAGCGCGTTCGTGAGCGGCCCGACGCCGCCCGGGACCGGGGTGATCGCCGATGCCACCGCCCGCGCCGACGCGAAGTCGACGTCGCCGACGAGACGCCCGCCGACCACGTTGATCCCGACGTCGACGACGACCGCGCCCGGAAGCAGCATGTCGCCGGTCACGAGACCGGGATGGCCCGCCGCGACGACGAGGATCTCGGCGTCGCCGACGTGATGCGCGAGGTCGCGGGTCCGCGAGTGGCAGACCGTGACGGTCGCGTTCTCCCGGACGAGGAGGAACGCGGCCGGCATGCCGACGACCGCGGACCGCCCGATTACGACGGCCCGCCGTCCCTCGATCTCGATCGCCGACCGGCGCAGGATCTCGACCGCCGCATGAGCCGTCGCCGGCAGGAACCCGTCGTAGCCCAGGCGCAGGAGGCCGGCATTGAGGGGATGGATGCCGTCGATGTCCTTCGCCGGGTCGATCGTGTCGACGACGGCCCGGAGGCGAATGGTTGGCGGCAGCGGCATCTGGACGATGATCCCGGCCACGGAGGGGTCGGCATTGAGGGACCGGATTGCGTCCGTCACGCGACCTTCGGTCGCGTCGCCTTCGATCTCGAGGAGCCGGCCGTCGATCCCTGCCTTCTCGCAGCTGCGCAGGATCTGCTGGAGATAGACCATCGATGGCGCGTCTCGCCCGCAGATGACAACCGCAAGGCCCGGAGCGCGGCCGTGGCGGCCGCGGTATGCCTCGACGTCCTCGGCGACGGCCTGCCGAATCTCGGCGGCAATCGGGCCTCCCTCGAGAAGCCGGGCGCTCCCAGAGCTTCCCGTGCTCATCCTTCGCTCATCCGGGAAGCGGATCTCTCGGGCTGCCGCTGCGGACCTTCTCGTGGACCTCCGCCGCGAGCTGCTCGATGGTATCGAGCAGGTGCATCACGTCCGCCGTCGCCTCCCCTCGATAGGCGTCGTCATCGACCGACGGCAGGTTGACGAGGACGTTCTCGGCGGCGCCTCGTGCCGCGGCGCTGGTGAGGAACGCGGCCACGCCCAGGTCGCTCGAGGCGTTCGCGTTGCTGCGCCCGACGAGGGACTCGATGGTCGACACCAGCTCCAGGCAGGCTTCCATCATGGCGAGTGGAACCTCGGCGGCATCGCGGGCAGCCTCGGACATGGTCGCGCGTCGCCCGGCCTTCTCATCGTCTGTCTGCCGCGGCAGCTTGAGCGTCGCCGCGAACCGTGCGTATGCCGCTGCGTCTTCGTCCGCGAGATCGAGAAAACGCGACGTCAGCCGCCGTCCGGCTTCGATCGCCTCCGCGTGGAGCGCCGCGTGCGCCGCGTACTTCGGGCGGTCCTGCGACAGTGTCGCGACCATCGCCACGAGCCCCGCCCCGAGCGAGGCGGCCACTGCCGACGCGCTGCCGCCGCCTGGAACCGGCTCACCGGAGGCGAGCTGGTTGACGAAGTCGGCGAGCGTCAGATCCCGGAACGAGCCACGCGACTCGGAGTTCGGCACATGGCGATTGTAGGTTGCGATCGGGTTGCCAACCCGACCGTCGCACGTCGCGGTGACGCGAGTCGGGAACGGGACGGGCGCGGTACCGGCGCGCCCGTCCCGCCATCCGACTCCGGGGTCAGGCGGGAGGCACCCGACTCCGGGCGGCTCAGGCGGCCGCGCGCAGGTCGTCGTCGAGGGCGGTGATCGTCCAGCGGCGCGACCGGTGCTGGTAGGTGAGGGCGAGCCGCGCGCGGGGCGTCTCGACCTCGAACAGGGTCCGCGGCCCCGTCACGACCGGATAGGCCGCGGCCTCCTCGCGGACGGCCGCCAGCCGCGTGACCGGCAGTCGCTCGTTCCCCCAGGTGATCTCTCGTGGGCTTCCGTCGAACCAGCCGGTCCGGACGCGGACCTGCACCGGCTCGACCCTGATCATTGCCATGACTCGTGACTCCTTCGGCGGGTCGGTGGGCGTCGTCCGTCGTCGGGGGCACTTCCGAGACTGAACGTCTGTTCTGTTCGGCCTCCATCCTGATCGAACAGGCGTTCGATGTCAAGAGGTCGAGCGGATCGTCCCGGGCTGTTGTGCCACCTAGGCTGTCACGGCCGTCATGGCTCCGGTCGCCCGCCATCGGCCGGGTCGCCTTCGTCCACGATGTCGATGCCGTCCAGGTCCGGGTCGGCCGTCGGGCCCACCCCATCCTCACCTGGATCCGCTGCGGCGAGCCCACGCGCATCGACCGGGGTCATCGGGTCGCGCTCGAAGGGCGCCGGCAGCCGCGAGCCGACGAGCCGGGCCCGTGTGATGGCCCGCTCGCCGTAGCGATGGCGGACGATGTCGGCCGCTTCGACGGCACGGCGGCGGCGGGGATCGTCGGCCGCGAACAGCGCCAGCTGGTCGCGCTCGCCCAGCCCCGACGCCGTGACGCCGAGAAGCCGGATTCGCAGGCCGCGGACCTCCGGCCGGGCCAGCTCGAGCGCGACCTTGAAGATCGGCTCGGTCAGGTCGGTCGGTTCGCGGAGCGTGCGCTGGCGGGTGATCGTGCGGAACGACGAATCGCGAATCTTGACCGCCACGGTCGAAGCCTTGACGCCCGAGTCGCGGAGCCGACCGGCAACGCCCTCGGCCATCGCCAGCAGCGTCCGCTCGATCTGCTCCCGGTCGGACGTGTCCACGTCGAACGTGTGCTCGTGACCGATGGACTTGGCCGGGTCGCGCGTGGAGACGGGATCGGCGTCGTGCCCGCGTGCGCGCGCGGCCAGGGCGGCGCCGTGCTTGCCGAACCGCCGGACGAGAAGGTCGGGGGGCAGGGCAGCCAGGTCGCCGATCGTCCGCACGCCGTACTCGCGCAGGGCCGCCGCAGACTTGGCCCCGACGCCCCAGAGTCGGGTGATCGGGAGGGGGGCCAGGAACGCCGCCTCCTCGCCGGGCGGGACGACGACGAGGCCGTCCGGCTTGCGCAGGTCCGAGGCGATCTTGGCGACGAGCTTCGTCGTCGCCACGCCGACCGAGATCGAGAGCTCCGTATCGTCGCGGACGGCCGCCTTGATCCGGCGGGCGATCGTCTCGCCGTCGCCGAAGAGCGCCTGGGAGCCGGTGACGTCGAGGAACGCCTCGTCGATCGAGACCGGCTCGACGAGCGGCGTGAAGCGGCGGAGGACGGCCATGACCTGCTTGCTGACGCGGACGTACTTCGCGCCGTCGACGGGGACGAAGATCCCCTTCGGGCAAAGGCGACCTGCCTGGCGGAGGGGCATCGCGCTGTGGACGCCGAAGCGGCGCGCCTCGTAGCTCGCGGTGCTGACGACGCCCCGGTCGTTCGGACCGCCGCCACCGACGATGACCGGCTTGCCGCGCAGCTCCGGCCGATCGCGCTGCTCGACCGCGGCGAAGAAGGCGTCGAGGTCGACGTGGAGGATCGTGCGGGGTGAAACGGCGCGGCTCACGCCTCCGATGATGCACCCGCGCGTCCACGATTTCGACCGGATGTTCACGTGCCGTGCGGGTGTTTGAGCGGCGGAGCCCGCCGGCCTCTGGCCACGATGTTGCTGTCAGTGCTCAGGGCACTGGTACGCCGATCTCCGCGGCGGCGTTCGTTGCCGACAGTGCTCAGGCCGCTGGTAGCAGCAGACTCAAACCGGCAGGCGTGGCGGGTCGGTCCGAACGATCGTTCGGCATATCAGTGCTCAGGTGATTGGTCGAAGCGAAGTCCGCGCGCGGCGGCGCCTGCGGGCCGCCGGCGGCAACCGCGGCGGCGCGCTGCCCCGGGCGGACCTGTCTAGCCCTTCGGTTCGACGACGACCGTGACCTCGGGGGCCATGCCGCTGAAGACCTTGATCGCGACCTTGTACGTGCCGAGGGACTTGAGCGGCTCCTCGAGATCGATCTTGTGGCGATCGACCGCGATCCCGCGCCGGCCGAGCGCGTCCGCGATGTCCTTCGAGGTGATGGAGCCGTACAGCTTGCCGCCCTCGCCGACCTTGACGCCCATCGTGAGCGTCGTCGAGGCGATCCGCGTCGCCGCGATCTCGGCCTCCTCACGCTCCCGCTTGCGCTTGTCCTCACGGCTGGCGATGTCGTGCTGCCAGGCTCGGTAGGCACCGCCGGCAGCCGGGACGGCCAGGCTCTGCGGGATGAGGAAGTTCGTGGCATAGCCGTCGGCCACCGTCTTCATCTCGCCGCTCTTGCCGAGCTTCTCAACGTCCTTCGTCAGAATCACCTTCACGCGATCGAACCCTCCTCCTTGGAGATCCACGCCCGGACCCGCGGTCCGATGCCGCTGTTCTCGATGGCCTGGCCGGCATCGGCGATCAGTCGCGGGATTCGGCGAATCGTCTTGCGCACCGGACCGGGGGTCAGCCGCCGGATCCGGGCCATGTCGTCGTCGAAGGACGGCCGGTCGATGTCGAGCTCACGGAGCTTCTCCGTGAGCAGGTCGTCGGGCACGCCGTCCATGAACAGATCGACGGCGAGCACGACGACGACGAGGTCGTCGAGGCCGCCGAGAAGCGGCACCTCGTCGGGCAGCAGGTCGCGCCCCAGCAGCAGGTAGCCGGCCGCGCCGGCGAGGACCGCCTTGCGGCTGGCAGGCATCCGCTCGTCGACGAGCAGCGCGAAGATCAGGCGGGCATACATCGGCGCCCGACTGGCCAGCGGCAGGAAGGCCATCAGGCCGAAGGCCCGCCCCAGGAGCCCCGCCGCGGGTCCGCGTCGCTTGCCATTGCGGTTCGTGCCGTCGCTGCGCGCCATCGTCGTCGGTTCGCCTCGTCCTTCGTGATTGCCGCAGGCCGCGCGTGCGCGCCGTCGGGTCGCCGAGTCTATCAGCCCGACAGACGAGAGCCTTCCTCAGCCGGGGGCACGGCCGTTCGCCGACAGGAGCGGTCCCGGCTTGACATCGAACGTCCGTTCGGTATCATGCACCGCAAAGGAGGCGTGTGTGACCAAACACGACGCGGAGCGGAAGGTCAAGATCCTCGACTTCATCGCGGCGACGCTGCGCGCCCGCGGCTTTCCGCCCTCGGTCCGCGAGATCGCCAAGGCGGTCGGCCTCGCCTCGACGTCCGCGGTCCATCATCACCTCCAGATCCTCGAGCGCGAAGGCTACCTCGAGCGGGGCGCGGCCCAGTCCCGGGCGATCCGGCTGACGCCGTACGCGGCGCTGCGCCTCGGGCTCGCGGCGGAGCTCGTCCCCCAGGCCGGCATGACGGAGGCCCACCGCCTGCCGATCATCGGGGAGGTCGCCGCCGGCGGCCCGATCGAGGCGTACCAGGACGCGAGCGAAACCATCGGCATCCCCGAGATGCTCGCGCCGTCGGGTGATGCGTACGTCCTCAAGGTCCGCGGCGACTCGATGATCGAGGCCCACATCGCGGATGGCGACTTCGTCCTGATCCGTCCGCAGTCGACGGCCCGCAACGGGGACATCGTCGTCGCCCAGGTCGAGGAGAATGCCGTCACGCTCAAGCGGTTCTTCAAGGAGAAGGATCGCGTCCGCCTGCAGCCCGCCAACCCGAACTATCCGCCGCAGTTCTACGACGACGTGCGCATCCAGGGGAAGCTCATCGGCGTCATTCGACGGCTGGACTGACTGACCGGCCGATCGGCCCGAGCGCCGGAGTGCGCGCGCTCACCAGCTCGCCCGTCGACTCCGCCGGCGGCCCCCGGAAGGGCCCGTCGGAGTCCCGCCTTCTCCACATGGTTTCCACCGTCCGCTAACCGGGCGCGGCCCGTTCGTGGACGGACTTGGTGGAGAAGGCCCTATCGGTCGAGCGTGCCAGGCCGCGACACTGAAGCTGACACAACCCGCCGTCAGATTCAGGAGCCCATGATCGATCGCCTGCCGCCCCAGAGCCTGGAGGCCGAGCAATCCGTCCTCGGCGCGATCCTGATCGATCGCGACGCGATCGTCGAGGTCGCGGAGTTCCTCCGTCCGGCGGACTTCTATCGCCAGGCGAACGGCACGATCTACGCGGCCGTCCTGGAGCTGTTCGAACGGCGCGAGCCGGTCGACATCGTCACCGTGTCGGAGACGCTCGAGCGAAGCGGCGCGCTCGAGGGCGTCGGCGGGCGAGCCTACCTCTCGAGCCTTTCGAACTCGACGCCAACCGCCGTCCACGCGGTCCAGTACGCCCGGATCGTTGAACGCAAGGCAGTCCTTCGCAACCTCATCGGAGCGGCCGGGCGGATCGCCGGGATCGGTTACGAGGACCCCGCGGAGGTCCAGGAGGCGATCGACCGGGCGGAGGCGGAGCTCTTCGCGGTCAGCCAGAAACGCGTCGAGGCCGGCTTCAGCAAGCTCGACTCGCTCCTCCACCAGGCGTACGACCGGCTCGACTATCTCCACGCCCATCGCGGCGAGATCAACGGCGTGCGGTCGGGCTTCACGGACCTCGACGCCCTGACGACGGGGCTCCAGAAGTCGGACCTCATCGTCGTCGCGGCCCGACCGTCGGTCGGCAAGACGAGCTTCGCGCTCAACATCGCCGAGCACGCCTCGGTCAAGGAGAAGAAGAGCGTCGGGGTGTTCAGCCTGGAGATGAGCAAGGAGCAGCTCGTCCTGCGGCTTCTTTCGAGCGTCGCCAACATCGACAGCCAGCGCCTCCGAACCGGCTTCCTCGAGGAGCTCGACTTCGCCCGGATCGCGCCTGCGATGAACGCCCTGTCGGAAGCGCCGATGTACATCGACGACACTCCCAACATCAGCACGATGGAGCTGCGGACCAAGGCCCGCCGGCTCCAGGCCGAGGCCGGCCTCGATCTCGTCATCGTCGACTACCTCCAGCTCATGCAGGCGGCGACGACGAGCCGAGACGCGAACCGGGTCCAGGAGGTCTCGGAGATCTCCCGCGGCCTGAAGGCACTCGCCCGCGAGCTGAGCGTCCCGGTGATCGCCCTCTCGCAGCTGTCCCGTCAGCCCGAGATGCGGGAGTCAAAGGAGCCCCGCCTCTCGGACTTGCGCGAGTCGGGCGCGATCGAGCAGGACGCCGACCTCGTCCTCTTCCTCTACCGGGAGAAGGACAAGCCGGGCGAGGAGCAGGATGCCGACGGCGAGGTCATCAACCTCAAGCTGGCGAAGCATCGCAATGGGCCCACCGGCGACATCCAGCTCTGGTTCAAGAAGCGCCAGACGCGGTTCGTCTCGTACGCCGGCGAACGATTCGCCCAGGCCGGGTGACGAGACTTTCCGGGCGCGATCTGCGCCGGCTCCGCGTTCAGGCGGCCTCTTCGGGCAGGAGCGGCCGGAGGATGAACGAGTAGGCCTTCCCGTCCGGCGCACTGAGGACGAGGCCCTGGACGCCGCCGCTGATGTCGCCGAGATCGAGCGCCGCCACCTCGTCGGCCGTCATCGCCCGGTGGGGGAACTGGATCGCGCCCTCGGCGTTCGGATCCTGCGTGAAGTCGGCGACGGTCAGCTCCGGCCACGGCCACTCGATCACGTTCGCCGCCGCCCCGCCTCCATGCTCGATCAGCACGCCCCGGTATGCGGTCGGGGTGTAAATGTCGCTCGCGATCGTGCCGCCGCTGTCGAAGTCCCGGAGGCGGTCGGCGAGCGTCTGGAATGCCTTGCGGGCCTGGGCGTCGGCCCCGTCCTCCATCCCGAGGGCGTACACGGCGACGGTCTTCTTGACGCCGCCGGCATCGATCGTGAAGGTCGACGTCGAGGCGTCGGCGACCATGTCGTTGCCGTAGTTCTCGCGGGCCGCCCCGAGCCCGCCGGGCCCGAGGGCGAACGTGACGAGTTCTTCGATTTGACCCGCGTCCAGCTGTGCGGTGCGCCACGGCCGACCGCGGCTGAGGCCGTCGGGGCCGGGCTCCACGAACACATCGGTGGCCTGCTGGAAGATGACCCGTCCGTCACCGTATAGCGTGAAGATCGGCGCCTGGGTCGCGACGAACTCGACCGGCACGAACCCGCCGCCTTCCTCGAGGCGCAGGACGACGTCGGTCGCCCCTGTCGGGTGGTCGATCGCTCCGGGAGGAGGTGTGACGTTCGGCCCGGCCGATCCGGTCGGCGGAGAGCCGCCGGCGGCGCACGCCGCGGAGAGCAGGGCCAGACTGACGACGACGAGGGGCAGGCGCATCTTCGACATGGCGGCCCGACGCGGATCGAGCCCGTTCGGTTCCGTCCGCCGGGTCCCAACCCGCCCATTGCGTGGCCGGCGGCCGATGCGCCTCCGCACCGCCGACCCCTTGCCCGCGAACGAGATTCGGCCGCGAACCGCCGGGCGAGTGCGAATCGGGGCGATCGGCGCTTGACGGCGCGCGTATTCTCCGCGACATGAGTCCCGGGTCCGAACCCGGTCCGGATCGATCGCGCCCCCGCCTCCTGTCGGCGCCATCGATCTCGGGTTCTCGTCACGGGGGCCGGGACACCGCCACTGCGCGCCACGGGAGGTTCGGGAGAGGGTGTATCAGGACCGATCGCTGACCTGTCGCGACTGCTCCGAGGAGTTCGTCTTCTCGAGCGGCGAACAGGCATTCTTTGCCAGCAAGGGTCTCTTGAACGACCCACAACGCTGTCCGTCGTGTCGGGCCGTCGCCAAGCGGGCGCGGACCGTCGGCGGACCTCGCGAGTTCCACGCAGCGATCTGCGGCCACTGCGGGGGCCAGGCAATGGTCCCGTTCGCGCCGCGGAACGACCGGCCGGTGTACTGCAGCACCTGCTTCGACAAGGTGCGGGCAGGGACGATCGAGGCGTCGGCCGGCGCCTGACCCGGATTCATCGACTTGCATCCCAAGTCAACGCGACTCCGCCACGAGGCCGGCCGAGGAGGGGCCGGCCTCTTGATTCGCGCGGGCGCCCGGGCGACGGGCCTGCTCCGCGAGACCGTAGACTGGCCGCCCGAAGCCAAGCCAGGAGGTCGAGCCGTGGGCGTCATCATCATCAGGGAAATGGTCGGGACCAGCCCGCGGTCGTGGAGCGACGCCGCCCGTCAGGCCGTCGCGACGGCATCGAAGACCGTGCGCAACATCCAGACGATCGAGGTCGTGAAGTCGACCGCGGTCGTCCGGGACGGCGAGATCGTCGAGTACCACGTCGAGGTCAAGATCGGCTTCGAGTACGAAGGCTGACTGACGCCCCGCGCTCGGGGCACGCCCGGCGCCCCGGCGGCGCCCGTACGCACTGTGACGTCGAAGCCGCGCAGCTAAGCCGCAGGTGAGGCCCGCCGGGCACCATGCGGGCATGCCCCGTCCTGATCCGACTGCCGTCCTCGGCTCATCTGGTTCGGCCCACGTCGCGGCGGCGAGGCCCATCCCCACCGCCGGACGACTCGTCGAGCCGAGTAGCATGCGGCCACCGATGGCGGTCGGCCCGGGCCGGGCCTCGATCGCGCCGGCACTCGTCGGAGGGAGATCGCGCGACGGCGTGAGCGGCTACACGATCCAGCCCGGCAAGGTCCAGCCGCCGCCCCTCAGGGCGGAAACCCTGGCGCGCCACCGCCTACTCGACTGGCTCGACGTGAAGGTTCACAACCGGGTCCTGTTCGTCATCGCCGACGCCGGCTACGGCAAGACGACGCTGCTCGCGGACTTCACCCGCCGGACGAGGCTGCGAACGCTCTGGTACCGGATGGATGAGGAGGATCGGAACTGGGTGGCGTTCCTCTCGTACCTGGTTGCTGCCGGCCGAGTCCACGATCCGGAGTTCGCGCCGAGGACGGCCGCGCTCCTCGGCGACACCGGGCCGGGCGGAGCGAACCGCGACGACGTCGTCGACGCGTTCGTGCGCGAGCTGCCGTCGATGGCGGCCGACGGAGCCGCGCTGATCCTCGACGACTTCCATGTTGCGGACGACGTCGCGGACGTGACCCACGTCGCCCGGGAGCTCGTCATGCGCGCACCTGAACGGCTGACGCTCATCGTCTCGAGCCGGAGGATTCCGACGCTCCCCGTCGCCCGGTTGCGGGCCCTCGGCGAGGTCGCCGAGTTGCGAACGGCCGAGCTCCGCTTCTCGACCGAGGAGACGAAGGCGCTGTTCGCGGAGACCTATGGGCACGCCCTCGAGCCCGACGTCCTCGCGGACCTGTCGCGCCGGACCGACGGCTGGGCGGCTTCGCTGCACCTCGTCCGGACCGCCCTGCGCGACCGCTCAGCGGCCGAGACGCGGGCGTTCGTCCGGTCCCTCTCCGGGGCTCAATCCGAGCTCTACGACTACCTGGCCGAGGAAGTGGTCGGCGATCTGGCGGCGGACCTTCAGACGTTCCTGATGCGGACGTCGGTCCTCCAGGGCGTGGATCCCGAGGCCGCCGGGGTCGCGACCGGCTTCGACTCGCGACAGGTCGCCTCGCATGTGGCGGAGGCGGAGCGACTGGGCTTGCTGTCGCGCCGTCAGGCGACCCATCGCACAGGGCATGGCTACCACCCGCTCGTCCGCGAGTTCCTCGAGGCACGCCTGCGCCGGGACGTGGGCGATGCGGAGGTCGCGACGCTCCATCGGTCTGTCGCCGCATGGGCTGAGTCGCGGGACTGGGCCGCTGCCTGTTACCACTACGCGGCCGCGGGCGACACCGCCGACCTTCATCGGATGCTCGACTCCTCGATCGAGAACATCGTCGGCACCGGCGAAATTGCACTGGCAGCGGACTACCTGGCCCGCTTCCCGCCGGACATTACGACGGCGAACTACGAGATCATCAGGTCCAGGCAGGCGGCCAACGCGGGGGACATCCGCACATCGGTGGCGTACGCCCGCAACGCGGTGGCGCTGGATCCGGCTTCAGAGGCCGCTGCAATGAACATGCTTGGGAGTCAGTTTCAAGCGGGAGACTTGGCTCCAGCCTTGGGGCTCGCCGAGCGCTTAGCCACTACCGCCTCCTCCGTAACACTCCGGCAGATCGGCGCAGCGACACAGAGCGTTCTGGAAGTCAGTCTGGACGGCGACTTGGATCAGGGACTGACCGTCCTAGCGTCGCTCACCGACTTAGCCCGTCGCCAAGGGCATGTCCACTACGTCGGCGTCAGTCTGCTAAACAGCGCCCTCTTGAGGAAGGCCCAAGGCGCTGCGGACGAGGCGTTGAGGAACGCAACCGATGCGATTGACGCCCTGGCAGCCGGCTCCGCAATCTGGGAACTTCAGGCCGCCCACCTCGCTCAAGCATGGGCGCACGCACACCTCGGCGACCTGCCGAAGGCCCGAAGCATTCTCAGTGCGTCGAGTGAACGCGCAAGCAGCGCTACACGGCCCGAGTGGTTGCTGGAGGCGTTGCAGATTGAGACTTGGTACGGCGACCATCTCATCGCCGAGGGGTACGCCGATCAACTCGCTCGAGTGGAACTCGCGCCGTCGATGGCGCCACTGGCGAGGCTCGCGGTGGTCGAGCTCGCCATTCGGGTGGGCGATATCGAGCGCGCACGGAAAGAGTTGCCGCAACAACCGCCAGTCGTCCCAACCCAGGAGCCCGGCATGGTCAGCCACTATCAGGCTATTGCGGCCCACCTTGCCGTCGTAGATGCGAACCCCGGGGCACGTGACCTCTTACACGAGGCGTTCGCATTCGCCTCGCGACAAGGTGCCTGGCTTTGGGCATCCATCGCGAGGACTCTGCTTGCTGCGGTCGACGCGCGGGACGGGGAAGATCGACTAACGGTCCAGGGGTCCGCCACGGTCCGCAGCATGGTCGCCGAGACGCTGATCATGAGGTTCCACCAATTCGGCACCGAGACACTCGACACGCTTCGGCAGGAGGCAGAGTCTCGGCCCGAGCGGTGGCGCGCGAGTCTGCGAGCCGCCGTATCCACGCCTGACGTTCCATACCGAATACACGCAGCTCGGATCCTCGACGTCGTCGGAGGGCCAACCGATGTTCAGCTGCTTCGTTCAGTCGCGAAGCTGAAGAGTTCGCGAGCAGACTCGACGCTTGGGAAAGGCCTCGCGCGCAGACTGGCGGCGCCCGTAATGGTGGAAGACCAAGGGCGTGTGCAGCTCATCCTCGGCTCTGTCGTCGTTCCCGGAAGCGACCTCCGACGCAAGGTGCTTGCCCTTATGTGCTTCCTCCTAACGAAGCCGGGTTTCGCGGCCACTCGTGATGAGGTGATCGACGCGCTTTGGCCAGATCTTGTCCCCGAGGTGGCGGTGAACTCCCTGAACCAGACGGTGTACTTCTTGCGGCGAGTGTTCGAACCAACCTACAAAGAGGATGTGTCGGCTGGTTATGTCCACCATGAGTCAGACGTTCTGTGGCTTGACCCCGAACTCATCCAGTCGCGGAGTCGGCGCTGCAGGGACTACATCGATGCTCTGGTCGGAGAGCCGTCGCCTGAGGCGATTGACCATCTAGTAGCCCTGTACCAGGGCCCGTTCGCGCTCGATTTCTCGTACGAGGAGTGGGCTGTGCCGTTCCGAGACAGCCTTCACGTCGCCTACGTGCACCTGATGGAGTCCGCGGTTAACCGCGATTTGGAGGCAGGGCATTTCGACCGCGGAATTAGAGTGGCGCGGCGTGCGCTTGAGGTCGACCCTGATCTTGAGAACGTGCAGCTCTCACTGCTAAGGCTATACAGGGCGACTGGCGCGCACTCGGCCGCCGCCGAGCAATACGCTCGGTATGCGACGTACTTACGGGAAGAGCACGGGGTGGAGGCTCCGCCGCTTGCAGCGCTGTAGGCACGGCCGGCCGCATGTGTAGATAAGTAGATTGACGTATTGACCGGGTTGCTCCCGGCTCCCTATAGTCCGGGCGACTTCCCAGTACTGAGGTACTAGGAAGCAGAGTTAAGACGCTCGGACGCGCCGACGCTTCACCTGAAATGGGCACTTAGGGTGAGGCTGAGCGACTAGTGCAACCGACCGACCATCGTGTCAGGTCGGTTTTCGTGTCTTTTCGACACGGAGGCCGCAAAGGAGGATCGAGCGTGGAACCCCAGCGCGGAAACAAGGGCTTTTAGGAACGGAGCGGTTCTCATGAAGAATCGTCTTTTCCGTCTCCTCACCCTATTGAGTGCCGTGACAGCCATGGCGCTTGCAGGAGGAGCGTCGCTCCAGGGCTTCTAGTACGTTTGGCCACATGCCTGTGATGACGTGGAGGGCTAAAGTCATCACTGCTGGCGAACGTATGGGGCACCGATGTCCAGGTCCCTAAAGCTCTATATCGCATGGCTCGTGAGCGTCAGCGCAGCAGCGCTGCTGCTCACGAGTTTTGTGTTTGCCCAGAGGTCGAGTCCAGAGTACGTACTGGGGATTCGAACCGCGATCAAGCTGGATGTGGCGGGATCGCTGGCCGTCGACACACTTGCCGGCGTCGGCTTCTGGATCTTGATCACGTTGTTTGCTGGCGCCCTACCGGTCCGTATGCCTCGCGGTACGTTCGTCAGCGTCTCCATTGCACCAATCGTCGGCGCCATGGCGCTTGGGGGCCCAGTGGCCGCCGGATGGGTGGCGCTGATCGGCACGACCGAGCTTCGCGAAGCGCGTGGGCAGGTTCCCTGGTACGGCACCGCAGCGAACCACGCGGGGATGGTCCTGCCAGCAATCCTAGGCGGCCTTGTGCACGCGCAGCTACGGGGCGACCACCCCACTACCGTTGGCGACTTCGCGGCTGTGATGGTTGGTGCTACCGTCGTTTTTCTTGCCAACGTCACCCTCGTCGCGGTGATCGTGGCAATGCGATCACACCAGTCACTTCGTGTAGTGGTGATTGGCGACGCCAAGGGTTTCGCAACAAGCCAGCTCGCCCTCTCGCCTCTCGCCTGGCTGATGGCGCAGGTGTATGTGCAGGTGGGGTGGTGGGCAACGGTGCTCTTCGCGCTGCCGCTCTACACGACGCGCGTCGCGCATCACCGATTCGTCGAGATGCGCGAGATGTTCACCCAGACGATCGGGGCCCTCGCCGGCGCGGTCGACAAACGCGATCCGTTCACGAGCGCCCACAGCCACCGAGTCAAGGCTATCGCCGTCGATATCGGACGGGAGATGAGCGTCAACGAAGCTGAGCTCGAGGCGCTGGAGTGGGGCGGCCTGCTCCACGACGTCGGCAAGATCGGCGTGCCCGACAGCGTCCTCCTCAAGCAGGAACGGCTGACCCGCGAGGAGCGGATGGTGATGAACGCCCACCCCGTGCTGGGTGCCGAGATCATCGCCCCGGTCACCAAGCTCGCCCCGGAGCTGCCGATCATCCGCCACCACCACGAGTGGTACAACGGCTCGGGTTATCCGGACCGCCTCATCGGCGACGAGATCCCGAAGCTCGCCCGGATCCTCCACGTCGCCGACGCGTTCGAGGCGATGACCGCCCAGCGCCCGTACCGGATGACGCCGCTCACGATCGACCAGGCGGTCGACGAGCTCCGCAAGTTCGCCGGCATCCAGTTCGATCCCAGCGTCGTGGACGCCTTCGCCCGGACGACCTGGGCCGACGGCGCGGCCGACCCGGGTCGAACGGTTCAGGCTCGCCCGATCCCGCTCATCTCGCAGGCCGCCAACCGGATGACGCAGGCGACCGCGCGGCCGGAGGCCGCCCCCATCGAGCGCGTCTGACGTCCGGACGTCCCGGCGCCCGCCGCCACCCAACGCGGCCGCACGGCGGGCGGCAACATGGACGAGTGCGCATGACATCCCCGGCTCCTGAGCCGCCGGTCGACGCGCCGTGCTGATCGGCGGGATTGTCCTCGGCCTGGTCGTCGGGCTCCTTGCCGGCGGCCAGATCACGAACCTCGCCGCGGTGCGCCTGCGCTGGGTGGCGATCCTCTTTCTCGCGCTCCTCATCCGGTATGCCACCGAAGCCGGCCTTTCCGCCGGGATCGACGCCGTCGAGGCGCTCCGCCTGCCGCTCTTCGCGAGCGCCTTCGGCCTGCTGCTCGTGGGGCTCTGGGTCAACCGCGCGCACCCCGGTCTGAGCCTCGCCTTCATCGGCATCCTGTCGAACACGGTCGCGGTCGTCGTGAACGGCGGGTACATGCCGATCTGGCAGCCGAGCCTCATCGCCGCCGGGGTCGACCCGAACGCCGCGCTCTCGCCGTTCCACCGGATCCTGCCGGGCGGGCTGTCGGCCGACTTCCTGCTCCAGGCGGGACCGATCGCCGACATCCTGCCGATCCCCCTGCCGTTCTTCCGCGACGTCGCCTCGATCGGCGACCTGTTCCTCTCGGCCGGGCTGGGCTTCTTCCTGTTCGCCACCGTCCTCCGCTCCCCCACCCAGGCCGACGAGGAAGATCGTCAGGCGGCGGCCGAGGCCGCGTTCCGCGATCCCGCGGCGACGGGCCTGATCGGTCGACGGGTGCGAGCCACCGACCTCGGCCTGCGCGTCCGACCCGGCTCGGGCCTGCTGCCGGGCCTCGACCAGGCGTCGCGGCTCGACCGACCGCTCGTCCTCGGCAGTCCGGCGGCGGGCCTCGCCGCGCCCGGCTCGTCGGGGAGCGTCGGGGCGCTGGCCGGGGCAGCGGCCGCCGGCTCCGCGGCCGCCGGGACGCTCGACACCGGGATCGCCGTCCCCCGACTCGAGCGCCGGATCACCCGGCGGGTCAGGCGCCACCCGTACGTTCGGCTCGCGCTCAACAGCTCGTTCACCGCGTTGTGGGTCGGCCAGCTCATCAGCCTCTTCGGCGATCGGATCCACCAGATCGCCCTTGCGTTCCTCGTCCTCGGGGTCACGAACTCGCCCGTTGCGGTCGCCTTCGTCTTCGTCGCGGCGACCCTGCCGAATCTCTTCCTCTCGCCGATCGCCGGGACCTACGTCGATCGCTGGGACCAGAAGGACGTCATGGTGGTC
>DASTVH010000006.1:0-6139 GCA_035759195.1 Candidatus Limnocylindrales bacterium | reverse complement strand
GCCGCCGCACTCGCCGCGGAGCTCGAGGCGGCGAACCTGAACCGGCGCGACCTCACGAAGCAGGCGATCGCCGAGGCGCGGGCCCGGCTGGCCGGCGTACCGCCGCCTCCGCCGACACCGGCGGCCGGGTCAGTCGGGGGTGCCGGCTCCGGGGAGGCAGCCGGCTCGGAGGAGGCGCCCGGCTCGGTGCAGGTCGTGCCCGTCCCACGGGACCGGCCGGCGACGATCGTCCGCGGCCCGTGGCCGGTCGGGATCGTCGGGCTCGTCGCGTCGCGGCTCGCCGACGAGCTCGGCCGACCCGCGATCGTCGGCGCCGAGCTCGGCGACGTCGTCCGGGCCTCATGCCGGAGCGACGGCACGCTCGACCTCGGCGCGGCTCTCGAGGCCTGCGCCGACCTCTTCACCCGACACGGCGGCCACGCCGGAGCCGCCGGCTTCGAGATCCCGACCGAACGCTGGCCCGCGTTCGTCGAGCGTTTCGAGGCCCTCTCGGCGCGCGCGGTGCCCGCCGATCCGCGGCGGACCGTGCGGATCGACCTGGCCCTGCCGGCGGCCGACGTCGACTACCCGCTCCACCACGGCCTCGCCCGTCTCGCCCCGTGCGGGCCGGGCAATCCCGAGCCGCTCGTCGCGATCCTCGGCCTGACCGTCACCCGGAGCCGCGAGGCGACCGGCGGTCACAGCCAGCTGACGCTGAAGCGCCGCCTCGACGTTCTCGACGGCATTGCGTTCGGCCGGCCCGACCTGGCGGCGACCGTTCACGAGGGCGATCGGGTCGACGTCGTGGGACGCCTCACGAGCCGCCGCTTCGGCGGCTTCGAGTCGCTCCAGGTCGAGATCCGCGACGTGGCGACGTCGGGCAGTCACCCCGAGGCCGCCGCCCTCCTCGGCCTGCCGGTCGCGACGGCCGGGGGCGTGATCGACCCGACCGGCGACGGGCTCTCGCTGGCCGGGACCCGCGCGTGACCCGCCGCCCCGGGCCGCCGCGGACGACGCGGGTCAGCCGCTCGTCGCGCGATCCGTACGGCCTCGGTCCGGCCTCGAGCTACCTCGGCCCGGTCGTCGCCGCGGTCGCCCTCGTCCTCGTCGCCGTCGTGACGATCAACCTCATGAACGGCCAGCTTCCGCTCGGCGGCGGCTCCCGCAACGGCGACGGCGGCCCCGGCCCGGTCCGGACACCGGCTCCCTCGAACGTCGTGATCCCGGAGCCCGAGGTCTCGTTCCCGGGCTCGATCGTCTACGCGAAGTCCGGCAACATCTGGGTCCAGACCGCGGACGACGTCCGCCAGCTCACCGACTCCGGGCGCGACTCGATGCCGAGCTTCTCGTTCGACGGCGAGACCGTCTACTTCATCCGGGAGACGGTCGGCAAGGCGCTCTGGCCGGTCGACGGCCGTCGGACCTGGTACGACCTGCTCACACCCGAAGTGGCCAGCGTCCCGGCCGACGCCTCCAGCGTCCCGGAGCAGGTGGTGAGCGGGCGCATCCGCTCGGGCAACAACCAGTGGTTCGCCTGGATGCGCCATCCGGTCGTCTCGCCCGACGGCGGCACGATCGCCCTGACGACCGACATCACCGCCCCGGGAGAGGGCGTCGTCCTCCACTTCCTCGACCCCGAGACGAAGGAGTTCACCCGGATCGACGTCGCCCAGTCGAGCGGCCTCGGCCACCAGGACCCGGCCTGGGAGCCGCTCGGGCGGTACGTCGCGTTGGTCAAGAACGGGCGGGAGGGCAGCCGCGGCGCGCCGCAGATCCTCAAGTACAACCCCGAGAACGGGCGCTCGTTCACGATCACCGGGCCGGGCTACCTCTCGCCCGCGTGGTCGCCCGACACGAACTACCTCGCCGCGACCCGGACCGACAGCTTCGGCACCGACGTCGTGATCCTTGACGGGACGACGGGTGCAGAGCTTCTCCGGGTGACCGACGACGACGCCTCGTTCTCCCCGATCTGGTCGCCGGCCGGCGACGCGATCGCGTACCTCCACCTGCAGGGGACGATCGTCGACCTCAAGATGGCCCGCCTCGAAGGCGAGACGGGGCGCTGGACGGTCGCCGAGACGATCGCGCTCACGAACGTCTCGGGCCTCGACGCCGCGTCGCGACCGGCGTGGTTCGTGCCGTCGTCCGAGCTGCCGGATCCGACCCCGTCGCCGCCGCCGAGCGTCAGCCCGGAGGGCTCGTCCGGCCCGGCGTCGGCGGCGCCGTGACCGCGAACGCGACCCCTCGCGAACGCCCCGCCTACCTCGATCGGCTCGCAGATCGCTCGGCGGCCACGGGAACGGTGCTCTGTCTCGGACTCGACCCGGACCCGGCGTCGCTGCCGCCCGGGTTCGGCGCGGACGTCGGCGGCATCGAGGCGTTCGCCCGCCTCGTCCTCGAGGCGGCCCTCCCGTACGCCGCCGCCGTCAAGCCGAATCTCGCGTTCTACGAGGCCTACGGATCGGCCGGGCTGGCGGCCCTGGAGCGACTCCGGGCGGCGATCCCGGCCGAGGTCCCGGTCGTCGTGGACGCGAAGCGTGGCGACATCGGCTCGACGGCCGCCCGCCAGGCCGTCGCGCTGTACGACGGGTTCGGCGCCGACGCGATCACGGTGAACCCGTACCTCGGCGGCGAGGCCGTCGCGCCGCTCCTCGAGCGGCTCGACCGCTTCGCGTACGTGCTCTGCCGCACCTCGAACCTGGGAGCCGGCGAGCTCCAGTCCCTCGTCGTGGCCGCCGACGAGCCGTCGGCTTCCGCCCCCGTCGAACCGCTCTACCTCCGCGTCGCGCGCCGCGCCGTCGAGTGGGGGCAGCCCGGGACCGTCGGGCTCGTCGTCGGCGCGACCGCCCCGGCCGAGCTCCGCGAAGTCCGCCGCGTCGCACCGGGCCTGGCCTGCCTCGTGCCGGGCGTGGGGGCCCAGGGCGGCGAGATCGATGCCGCGCTCGTCCACGGACCTGCGACCGCGGCGCCCGGCGGCGGCCGCCCCGGCGGCGGCCTCCTCGTGAACGTCGGCCGAGGGATCGCCGGCGCATGGAATCGCGCGGGCCGGGCGGGGACCGACGAGCCGGCGGTCGATCCCGGCGAGGCGATCGCGGAGGCCGCCCGCGACTGGGCCCGAAGCCTTCCCGTGCTACCCTAGGCGGCGCAGCACGGCCGGTCGGACGACCGGTCGGAGCGCAACCATCCACGAGGTCGATCAGGCAACGATGCCCTTCAACATCGGAGCGCCGGAGCTCATCGTCATCCTCGTCATCGCGCTGCTGATCATCGGTCCGGGCAAGCTGCCGGACGTCGGATCTGCCCTTGGCAAGAGCATCCGAGAGTTCCGCAAGGCCTCGTCCGACGTTCAGGACGTGACGAAGATCGACACCTCGCCGATCCCGCCGGCAACGCCGCCGTCGGGCGGGAGCCAGCCGGCCTCGAGCGAGCCGACGACCGAGACGCACCGCTAGGCGGCAGGGCGCCAGCCCGGCATGACCGACGCCGACGCCCTTCGCGAGGCCGGCCTGCCCGAACGAGTCCCCGCGCCGACCGGACCGGGTCCGTCCGCGCCCGGCCCCGGGGCCACGGCCCCCGAGGGCGAGAAGGTCATGACGCTCGTCGACCACCTCGGCGAGCTCCGGACGCGTGTCGCGAAGGCGATCGCGGCGATCGCGATCGGCAGCGTCGTCGGCTTCTACCTCGCCCCGAAGATCCGCGAGATCCTGATCCTGCCCCTGCCGACCGACCAGGTCCAGGTTCTCGGGCCGGGCGACGCATTCTCGATCACGCTCCGGATCTCGCTCGTCGTCGGGATCATTCTCGCGATGCCGGTCCTGCTCTACCAGGTCTGGGCGTTCGTGTCGCCCGGTCTCACGGCCGGCGAGCGGAAGATGCTCCGGCCGTGGATCCCGCTCGCCCTCCTGTTCTTCGGGCTCGGGGTGGCGATCGCCTGGTTCGTCCTGCCGTTCGCGATCGCCTTCCTCCTCCAGTTCACCGACGAGTTCGTCATCGCCGGACCGCTTGCCGCCGTCCCGTACTTCGACTTCGTGACGACGATGTTCCTCGCCTTCGGGCTCGTCATGGAGTTCCCGATCGTGCTCTATGCGCTTTCGAAGGTCGGGATCGCGACGTCGGCCCGGCTGCGCTCCTCGCGCCGCTTCGTCGTGCTGGCGATCGCGGTCTTCGCCGCGGTGGCGACGCCCGGCGGGGACATCGTCAGCCCCATCGTGCTCGGCGGCACGATGTACGGGCTCTTCGAGCTGACGATTCTCGCCATCCGCCGAGCCGGGCGGTAGCGGCGTGTCGGACCCGGCGCCCGGCGTCGAGACCGGTCTCGAGACCCAGACGCCGGGCGGCGCCCCGGAGGCGACCGCCACCGAGAGGGCTGCCACCGAGACGGCCGCCAACCACACGGCCGCCGAGCAGCACGTCGTCATCGTCAGCGGCCTCTCGGGCGGCGGCAAGACCGCGGCCGCGAAGCTCTTCGAGGACCTCGGCTACACCGTGGTCGACAACCTGCCCGGGGAGCTGCTGCCCGAGCTCGCAGAGCTCGTCTCGGAGGACCGCGAGCGCTTCGACAAGGTCGCGATCGTGCTCGACGTCCGGGCCGGCGACGCGGCGCTCGCGTTCGGGGCGATGCGCGGCGCCCTCGAGGGCCGGGGCATCCGGCCGCAGGTCTTCTTCCTCGAGGCCCGCGACGAGGTCCTGATCCGGCGGTTCTCCGAGACGCGCCACCGCCACCCGCTCGCCGACCAGCGGGGCATCGCCTCGTCGATCGTCGAGGAGCGGCGGCAGCTCCAGCCGGTCCGGACCGAGGCGGACGTCGTGATCGACACCTCGGACCTGTCGCTCCGCGAGCTGCGGGAGCGGATCTTCACCCGCCTCGGCGACGCCTCGGACCCCGACCGGCTCTCGATCCAGTTGATCAGCTTCGGCTTCAAGTACGGCGTGCCGCTCGAGGCCGACCTCGTGTTCGACGTCCGCTTCATGCAGAACCCGTACTACATCGAGGAACTCCGCCAGCTGTCGGGTCTGACCGAGGCGGTTCGGGACTACGTCCTCGGCCAGCCCGTTGCCAAGGAGTTCCTGGCCTACCTTCACGACTTCCTGCGCTTCGTGGTGCCGGCGTACGTCGCCGAGGGCAAGACGCGCCTGACCATCGCCCTGGGCTGCACCGGCGGCTACCACCGCTCGATCGCGTTGACCGAGGCGCTTGCGACATGGCTCCGCGAGCAGGACTTCGGTCCGGTGGCGGTCTTCCATCGTGAGCTGGAACGGACGTGAGCGGACGGCGGGCAGGTCCGTGAGTGGGGCCCGCGGCGGGGCCGGGCCGGGGCCCTACAGCGGGGCCGGCGGCCAGCTGCGGCGCTGGCTCACGCCCGGCATCGGCGTCAAGCGCTGGCTGCTCGTCGTCTTCGCCGGCCTGCTCCTTCTGGCCCTCGGCGTCGCCCACCTCATCCGCCAGGCGACGCGCGACCTGCAGCCCGGCGGCCTCGCCCAGGTCCTGCTCGACGCGGTAACGCTGCAGTTCCTGCCGTACCCGCTGCGGGGGCTGATCGTCGGCGCGACGGGGCTCGTTCTCGTCCTCGCCGGCGCGGTCGGCGTCGCCCGGGCCCTCACCGCTCCGTTCCGGACCGCCGAGGGCGGACCGCTCGTCGAGCTCATCTACCAGAAGCGGTTCCTCGCCCGGGGCCCGCGGATCGTCGCGATCGGCGGCGGGACGGGGCTCTCGACGCTGCTCCGCGGGCTCAAGGAGCACACGAGCAACCTGACGGCCGTCGTGGCGGTGGCCGACGACGGCGGATCGTCGGGCGTGCTGCGCGAGGAGCTCGGGATCCCGCCGGTCGGCGACATCCGGCGCTGCCTGGCCGCCCTCGCCGACGCCGAGCCGCTCATGAGCGACCTGCTCCAGTACCGCTTCCCGGGCGAGGCGGCCGACCAGGCACCGGCGAGCGGCGGGTCGGTCGGCGGACACGCGGTCGGCAACCTGCTGATCGCGGCGATGACCGCGATCGAACAGGGCGACTTCGAGGAGGGCGTCCGCCAGATGAACCGGGTCCTCGCCGTGCGGGGCCAGGTCCTGCCGGCCGCGGCCACCCCGCTCACGCTCCACGCCGAACTGACCGACGGCACGTCGATCGAAGGCCAGTCGCGGATCACCCGGGCGGCCGGCCTT
>DASTVH010000005.1:0-2355 GCA_035759195.1 Candidatus Limnocylindrales bacterium | reverse complement strand
GTCCGGACGTGTTGTGATCCTCGGCGTTTTGGCCCGCCCGGAGGGATTCGAACCCCCGACCTACTGATCCGAAGTCAGTCGCTCTGATCCACTGAGCTACGGGCGGCCGTGTCGTGCTCAATTAGAGCACATCACCCCGCGGCGCCGGGTTGCCCGGGGGCTTCGGCATGTCCGACTGGGCGGTCGACGACTTCTCGATCGAGGCCCGGTTGAGCGACCTCGAAGCCGTCGTCGCCGCCTCGGGGTCGGGTCGCCGTCGCTCAACGGTCGGGTCGCCGCCGCTCAGCTCGGGCGCCGTCGAGCGTACGACCCGGGCTGGCTCGTCGGGGATGTCCACCCGTACAATCGCGACGTGCGGCTTCCCGAGGCCACGATCCACGTCTCCCGCGACCGGAACCACCTTGCCTGGGATCCGGCCATCCCGGCCGTGGCCAGGATGGGCTCGGGCGAGGTGGTCGAACTCGACTGCCTCGACGCTTCCTTCGGACAGCTGAACGCCGAGTCCACAAACGAGACGCTCGCCAACCTGGACTTCGATCGCGTCGACCAGGTCACCGGGCCGGTAGCGGTGGACGGCGCGGAACCGGGCGATACGCTGCAGATCGACCTGCTCGAATTCGAGCCCGCGGACTGGGGCTGGACCGCCTCCATCCCGGGGTTCGGCCTCCTGGCCGACGACTTCCCCGATCCGATCTACAAGGTGACGCGGCTCACCGCCGGTGCCGACCGGGTGGAGTTCTGGCCCGGCATCCGCATTCCGCTGGCGCCGTTCTGCGGGGTGATCGGAGTGGCGCCCGCGGCCGGCCCGCTTTCCACGATCCCGCCCGACGTCCACGGCGGGAACATGGACACGCGGCACCTTGTCGCCGGCTCGACGCTCTTCCTGCCGGTCTTCCAGCTCGGGGCGAATCTGTCGGCGGGCGACGGCCATGCGACGCAGGGCGACGGCGAGGTGTCGGGGACCGCCATCGAAACGCCGATGCGGGCGCGCCTGCGACTCACCGTCCGCAAGGACCTCCATCTCGACGCACCGGCCTTCCTTGCCGCGCCGGATCCGCACGCCGCGCTCCGCAACGGTCCGCGATACGCCACCGATGGCATCGGGCCCGACCTGATGGTCGCCGCCCGTGACGCGGTGCGGCGGATGATCGAATGGCTCGGGCGGGAGCACGGGCTCACGCCGGAGCAGGCCTACCTGCTCTGCAGCGTGGCGATCGACCTCCGGATCAGCGAGATCGTGGACGTGCCGAACTTCATCGTCACCGCCTACTGCCCGCTCGGGATCTTCGAGTAGGGCACCGAACCGATGAGCCGGCACTCGGGCCGGCCCATCGGCGTGTGCGGTCGCGTCAGTCGAGCGTGTCGGACGGGGCCGGCGCCTCGCCGCCGTAGACATCGCCCATCCGCTCGAGCGCCTCGGGATTCCGGGTGCGAAGGACGAAGTAGAGGACGATCCCGGCCAGCATCCAGAGCCCGACGATCGGCGCCGTCCACCGCAGGGCGGTCTCGTACGGTGGAAGTTCGATGTCCAGGAACGGGATCGTCAGGCCGCCGATCACCGCGAGTCCCGCGGGGATCATCGCCACGACGCCGAGGACCGGCACGACCAGGTGCTTGATGGCATTGAATTCGTCGCGTCGCTCGCGCCAGAAGTAGCCGATGCACGCCAGGTTCACGCAGATGTAGATGAAGACGAAGATCAGCCCCAGCATCGTGCCGAGGAAGACATAGACGTTCAGGCCGCCGAAGCTGGCGGCGCCCTCGGGCGTCGGGAACGGGTCGTTGGCGAGGATGAACCCGAGCACGACGGCGATGATCAGCGCGCTGATCGCCTGGAAGTGGACCGCGTTCACCGGCGCGCGCGTCTCGTGGTGGACGGCCGCGAACCAACGCGGCAGCAGCGCCACGCGGCCCATCGCGAACAGGCTCCGCGTCGCGGCGGTTGCTCCCGCGTTCGCGTTCGCCAGCGAACTGTTGAGGATCGCGAAGACGATCAGCAGGCCGCCGATGCCGGGTAGGACCTCCTCGGCCATGAAGCCCCACGGGTCGCCGTCGTTGAACGTGTAGAACTCGGCCATCCGGTCCGGCCCGAAGAAGACGGTGGCCGCGTAGTAGTTGAACACGTAGAACAGGCCGACGAGAATCGCCGACCAGATCACCGCGCGCGGGATCGTCCGGCGGGGCTCCCGGGTCTCCTCACCGAGCGGCGCCGCGGCCTCGAAGCCGATGAAGGCAAGCAGGCAGAAGATCATCCCCTGGAACGCCGGCCGGACCCCGTCGGCCCCGGGAACGAAGACGTTCAGCGTGTTCTGGTCCGCGTTCGCGATCAGGAGCAGCGAGATGAGCAGGAAGATC
>DASTVH010000004.1:0-18403 GCA_035759195.1 Candidatus Limnocylindrales bacterium | reverse complement strand
GCGTAGGCGAGGGCGCCCTCGACGTCGCCGATCAGGGAGACGAGCGGGGACGGGGCGTCCGGGTCGGCGATCCGAAGCCAGCTTCGGACGACGTCCTCGCCGGTGAGCGGCGTGCCGTCCGAGAACGTGAGGTCGGGCTTGAGGTGGAAGACGATCCGCCGCCCGCCGTCGAGGAGGTCCCACGACGCGGCGAGGGCCGGCCGGACCTCGAGCTGGGCGTCGAACGCGGTGAGGCCCTCGAAGAGCTGGGCCGACACCGCCGCGCTGCCGATGTCGCCCTGGACGGCGGGATCGAGGCTGCCGGCCTCGCCCATGAGGATCCGGACGCTGTCGGGAGCGGCCGCGGCGGCGGCGGCCGGCCCGAGGGGGGCGGCCGTCCGGGGGTCGAGCCCGGCGAACGCGCCGGTGAGCAGCGCAGACGCGGCGAGCACCAGCGCCGCGATCGCCGCCGCCACCGTCGCCGCACTTCCGCGGCGGACCCCCGGCTGTCGCCCCTCGGTCGCGGTCAGGGTCGCCTCCACCAGGCGAGCGTCGTCCCGAACCTCGTTCCGCCCCCGACCAGGCCGGGCGGAGCGTCGAGCGGGCGCTCGATGGCGATCGGGCTGCGGAGGCGCACCGAACGCGTGTAGTCCTCGGCGGTGAAGCCCGCGAGAAGCGCGACGATGCATACCCAGCGGCGCATGGGCCGAGTATAGGGCGGGAGTCCGTGCAGGCCCTCGGTGCCCCGGCGTAGTGCGCGACGTGTTCCGGCTCGGTCCGGGCCTCGCGCGCGGACGCCTGCGATCGGCGTCCGGTCGAAATGATCGGCGTCACGGGTCGAATGATCGGCGTCACCGGTCAATGCGCGCGGTTGCGCGGCCGCACATGCCCCCACTCGGGGCTTCGATCGCCCTCACCGGGCAAGACGACCGCAAGCTGCGGGCCCACGCCGTCAAGCCCCGGAATTGTCCGGTGCCACCGATCAACCCTGCGGGCGAACGATCGCGCCGCCTCTCAGCCGGCGTTCGGGCCTCGCGTGTGCCCCGCACGGCCGGATGGGATCGCGGCGCGGGCACGACCCCGGGCCGCCGAGCACGCCGCGGCGGGCAGGAGAAGAGGCCTCGCGTCACCACACCGCCGGGGGAACGATGTCATTGTTGCGAGGCCTCTATCGCCGATAACGAGGCCGATCGCGAATCGTTAGGGCGGGACCGCCGCGAAGCCCGCAATTCCTCGGCGGGTACGATCAGCGACGTGACCCTCCGCCTTCGGAACACCCTGACCCGCTCCGTCGAACCAGTCCTGCCGCTCGATGGCGCGACCGTCCGGATGTACACCTGCGGCCCGACCGTCTACCGCTACGCCCATGTCGGCAACCTCCGGACGTTCCTGCTCGCCGACCTCATCCGGCGCGCATTGCTCTACCACGGGCTCGAAGTCCGCCACGTCCAGAACATCACCGACGTCGGCCACATGCGCGACGAGCGGTTCGATCGGGGCGAGGACCGGATGCTCGTCGCGGCCGGGCTCGAGAACAAGACCCCGGCCCAGATCGCCGACGCGTACGAGGCCGCCTTCCATGCAGACGAGGCGGCGGTGAACATCCTGCCGGCCCACGTCTTCCCCCGCGCGACCGAACACATCCCCGAGATGGTCGAGCTCGCGGAGCGGCTCGTCGATGCCGGGTTCGCCTACGAGACGCCGATCGGCAACGTCTACTACTCGGTCGCGTCGTTCCCCGACTACGGCCGCCTGTCCGGGAATACGCTCGACGACCTCCGGGCCGGCCATCGCGGCGCAATCGAGCCCGACAAGCGCGATCCGGCCGATTTCGCCCTCTGGAAGTCGGCGGGCGAAGGCCGGCTGCTCAAGTGGCCGACGCCGCGCTGGGGCGACGGCTTCCCGGGCTGGCACCTTGAGTGTTCGGCGATGGCGATGCGCCATCTCGGGCCCCGCTTCGACATCCACACGGGCGGCATCGACAATGTCTTCCCCCATCACGAGGGCGAGATCGCCCAGTCCGCGCCGATCGTCGGCGGGCCGCCGGCGCGGATCTGGGTGCACGGCGAATTCCTCCAGGTCGGCGGCCAGAAGATGGCGAAGTCGGCCGGCAACATCGAGCGCGTCACCGAACTCGCGGATCGGGGCATCGACCCCCTCGCTTTCCGCTACCTGGCCCTGACCTCGCGCTACCGCCACAAGCTCGAGTACACCGACGAATCGATCGGGGCCGCCGCCGCGGGGCTGGAGTCGTTGCGGAGCCGCCTGCGGGCGCTGGGGCCGCCTCCGCCGGAGGGGCCCTGGGCGGCGCCGCCGGTCCTCGAGGCCGCGCCCGCCGGCGACCGCCCGGCGGGGACGGCCGACGGCGCCGCCGGCCACGGCACGACGCCGGACGCCGCATCCTGGACGCCTTCCGACCGGGCCCATACTCCGGTCACCCCCCTCTCCCCCACCGGGCGCGATCTGCACGACCGCTTCAGCGCGGCCGTCGACGACGACCTCGACCTGCCGACCGCCCTTGCCGTCGTTCGCGAAGCGCTCGGGACCCGGGATCTCCCGGGCGAGGAGCGCAGGTGGCTCACGCTCGATGCCGACCTGGTCCTCGGACTCCGGCTCCACCGCGTCTGGGCTGCCGACGAGGCGCCGGTGCCCGACGAGATCGCCCGCCTCGTCCGGGCGCGCGACGAGGCCCGGGACAGGCGCGACTTCGGGACGGCCGACCGGATTCGAGACAACCTCGCCGACCGCGGCTGGCAGGTCGTGGACGGCCCGGACGGGTCCCGGGTCACCCGCGGCGCCTGACCGGCAGCGGGTCAGTCCGGCCCGGTCGGCCCGTTCGCGAGCGGGTCCTCGGCATCCGGCGGCGCGTCGCCGTCGGGGATCGGGATCGGCGGGCTCTCAGGCGCCTGTTCGTCTGCCTCCGTGGGCGGCGGATCGATCACGTCCCCGCCGTCGGTCTCGAGGATGATGTCCGAGCGGAGGAGGATGGCGGCCTCGTCGCCGACGAGGACGACGTTCGTCCGATCGCCCGGCGGCCCCGGCAGGCGCGGCGCCAGGCGACCGAGGGCGACGACCCGCTTTTTCATGCCCTGGCCGAGGGCGATGAACTCGCGGTCGGCGACCTGGACGGCGAAGTGCCCGTCGCCCTTGATCGTGGCGACGCCGCTGAACGCCTGGAGCTTGGTCACGATGAGCGGCGGCGGCGGGGGAACCGTCGGCACCGTGAACGAGCCGAGGACGGGCAGGGCCTTCGTCGGGAGCGCCGCGTAGAGCGGCTGGCGGAGGAGATCCCGGTACGCCTCGTATTCGATCCGGGCCTGGCGGTCGGAGATCGTGTCGTACGGCGGTCGTTCCGGACGCTTCGGCGAGCCGTGGTTCGGCTCCTTGCGGTAGACCTCGACCCGGAACGCGCCGTCGGGATTGCGCAGTCGGAGGTGGCCGAGCATCACGACCGCGTGGCGGATGTCGGGCACCTTGCGGCCGGTCTGGGTTGTGCCGTTGGGCTGCTTCCTCGTGCGTTTCGGGGCCGAGCCATACCGCATCGCGTAGAAGACGGGCGCGTCGTCCGCGGCCTTGAGGAGCGCGCTGAACGGCAGCCCGAAGCGGACCTCCATCGGGATCCGCGCCGCCTTGAGGAACTGCTTGAACTCGCCAGGCAGCATGCCCCGCTCCCTCTTCTCTGCGTTGCGGGCGTTCTTCGGCATGCCGGCCATCCGGTTGACCTCGTTGAGGGTCGGGATCGTGCCGTTCCAGGCGAGCGACAGGAACTGGCAGACGACGTGGGTACAGGCGGTCCTGCCGTCGTGGACCTCGTCGTCGTTGGACTGCCCGAACTGCTGCAGTTTGAGGTTCGCCTCGGCGAGCGCCCGCAGGCGGTCGAGACGGGGCTTCTCGCTCATCGTCCACCCCTCGCGGTCATCGTCCGCCGGATCCCCCGGGACGAAGCCGCCGGAACGTCTGTCGAATCAACCGCGTCGGCGTCTCCGGGGCGTCTCGGCGCCGTCAGCTCGACCGATCCCCGCCGAGGAGGTCGAGCCGGTGGCCGAACCTGTCGATGATCCGGTAGAAGTTGCGTTTGCTGAGCCGGTCGCGCTCGGCGTCGGGAACGCTCGACCAGCCGCGATGCTCGTGGCGCACGGCCGGCAGCTTCACCGCCACGGCTCGCCGCGGTCGTCGGCCCTCGCCCTCGTCGCGAAGGACGAGGCTCCACCAGATGTCGAGGTTGCGATAGAAGCGGAACCGCTCGTCAAGCGGGCCGCGCGACGCGGCGTCCTCGCGCCGGAAGGCCATCGCATAACCCTCGATCGCATCCACGTCGCCGACCGGTGCGTCCCGGAACCGGCGCAGGTCGTCGGACACGATGCCCCAGCCGCCGGCGACCGCCACGGTCGGGTCGTCAAGGGTGCGCAGGAGCGGCGTCACGACGTCCCCCGTCGGCTCGACGCTCGTGTCCAGGACGACGACCACCGACCCGGTCGCCCGCCGGAGGCCGGCGTTGAGCGCCGCCGCGACGCCGAGCCGTTCGCTCGTCCGGATGATCTCCGGGCCGCCAACCGGCTCAGGCTCGTCGAGCGCAGCAGGCGCCGCGGGCGCCGCGGGGGCCGGGGACGGCCGCGGCAGTGCGTCGAGCGCCGCGTCCTGCTCGGCCGACGGTCCGTCGGCCACGATCACGACGGGGATGCCGGGCGGTCCGTGCCGCGCGAGTCCGGCAAGCGTCCGGTCGAGGTCGGCCGGCCAGTCGGTCGCGACCAGGAGGACCGAGGCCTCGGTCGCCGCCGGTTCGTCGAGCCGCGACGGGACGTCCGCGCTGGCGCCGTACCGGACGATGCCGCCGGCCTCGACGGTCGGTGGGGCGGCCGGCGAGAGGGCGAAGTCGGTGCCCCGGTCGACGATCTTCCAGCCGGCCGCTTCGATCTCGTCGCGGAGGCGGTCGGCCTCGTCCCAGCGGCGCTCGGCGCGGGCGGCGGCCCGAGCGTGTGCGGCGGAGAGGACGGCAGCGGGGATGTGCGTGCGCGCCACGCCGACGAGCATAACGGGCTGGCGCCGGGCGCCTCGATTTGGCAGGATGGATCGACCGTCACGGCTGCAAACGCGAGGGCCTCCTTGACCGACGACGAGTTCGCTTCCCTGGACGCGACCGAGCGCGACTTCGCGATCCGCTGGAGCCGGATGACCGATGACGAGCAGGACTGGTTCCGCGAACAGCTCCTGATCGCCCTGGCCGTCCTGCGCCGTCTCGGCGCGATCGACCCGAACCGCTTCGACGAGCTCGCCCAGACCTGAACCGGGTCGGGCGGTGCGGGTTGCGGGCGGTCGCGCGGTCAATCCACCGGGCACGGCGCGGGACCCGGCGTCCGAGTCACCATCGCGTCGGTCTCGATTTGCAGCCCGGTCCAGAAGACCGGCTCGAGGCTGATCAGGCGGCCGCGGTCCGCGAAGACGAGCATCTCCGAGTAGTAGCGCCGGCCGAGGCCGTCGAGTCCACAGAGCTGGAGCAGCTGGCCGCCGACCCGCCAGTTCCCGTCTGACAGCAGCGTCGGGGGGACGACGATGCTGCCGACGACGCGTGGAGCCGTTCGGGGCGCCGCGTCGGCACCCTCCCGGAGCTGCCTCCGGCACGTCCCGCCGCCGAGGTCGCAGAGCCGGTCGAGGTCGCCGGCGAGCACGACTCGAACGACCTCGGTCAGGTAGGCAGCGGTCGCCGCCTCGCTCGGGGGCGGCGCCGGGGTCGCGGTGCCCGGCAGCGCGCAGGCCGCGACGAGGACCGCGATCCCGAGGAGACGCCTCACCTCAACCCGCTCCGGCCAGGGCGGTCAGGCCGGCGGTGAGCGTCCAGACGGGCATGGCGTTCCGGACCACCTTGACCGCCTGCATGAGGTCGATCTCGCGGACGTTCGGGTAGGGCTGGCCGAAGGGGATGATGCAGCCACAGCCCCATTGCTCCTTCAGGTCGCCGCCGGTCGCCGACTTGAAGATGTCCCATCGCTCGCACATCAGCCCCGAGGCCGAGATTCCGACGCCCATCGCCGACACGGAGATCGGAATCGTCACGCAGCCGCCGGTCAGCGTTCCTCGGGGGCTCCAGTCGACCCAGTACATCTTGGCCGACCCGCCCCGGTAGCCCCGCATCCACCCGTCGTAGATCTTGCCGCCCTGCTTGGCTCCGACGCTGCCGTACTGCTCGAGCTGGAAGTAGTCCCAGTAGTAGTCGGTCTCGCCCGACAGTCTGTGGGTCTTGTAGCAGGCGTCCACGAAGCCCCAGGTGTTGCCGATCCGCGAGAAGCAGGTGCCGCCGGTCTGGACCCACCGCGGGGTCGCGGTCGCGGCGGCGGTCCGTTCGACCCGGGACGGCTCGGTGTTGAACCGCATGTCCACCGCGACCTTGCCGTCGGGCAGCGTCCTGGTCGTCGTCGACAGGTTCGCCGGCAACGCGTCGGCGACAACGAACTCGCCCGGGGCGATCTGCCAGGCCCGCAGCCGGGCCTGGCCGCCGAGCGCTCCGAGCACGGCGTGCCGCTCCGCAGCTTCCGAGACGAGCCGCCGTCCCGCCGTGGTGTCCGAGACGTCGCGCGGCGAACCGGTCGGCTCCACGGCACGGACGACCATCGGCGCCCCGAGCAGCGCGACGACGGCAGCCAGCAGACACCATCGCGAGGTCGTGATCTTCATCTGGGCATCTCCATCCGGCGGCCAGGGATCGTGGATGGAGGCTTCGTCCCGCGGCGGGACCGTGACCCGGCAGGGTGAGTGATCTGGACGCGCCTCCGCGACCGACTGCGCTCCCGACGGACGGAGCATCCGCACCCTACTCCGCGTCGCTTAGCTGCGAGTTATCGCGCCGCCCCGACGCCGGAGCAACATGCGGCCCGGATCAGTTCGGCGGACGGTCCGGCGGTGGCAGGTCCTCGGGACCGATGAGGTACGTCCCCATGATCACGTCGAAGCAGACGCTGCGGAGAATGTCGCCTTCGCTCGCCGCGACACGGCCGTCGGCGTCGAGCAGTCGGGTGGGTGGCCCGCTGTCGAGTCGCCAGCCGATGTCGCTGCGCGGACGCAGGATGAGAATCGCCCCGTCGTCCAGTCGAGTCGCCCAGATCTGGCGAGGATCCGCGGCATCGAGATGCAGCACTGCCTCGACGGGCTGTTTCCGACAGTCCGATGTGACCTCGGGCAGGATGACCGAGGAGGCATCACAGCCGGCCAATAACAGGCCCAGAACGAGGAACCGTCCCGTACGCTTCGTCATCGGCGACAGTGTGCGGCACGAGGGAGGCGACGATGCCCGACGACAGGACGCGACCAACGGGGGCGAGCATGCTCGAGGGCCCGCGGATCCGTCTCCGACCGGTTCGCCAGGCCGACCTCGACCAACTCTACGAGGCGCACATCGCGATCGGCACCCGCGGCCTGTATTACCCGCTCGGCGTCCAGTCGGAATCGGCGTTCCGTCGGGAGTTCGCCGACCACGGCTTCTGGCAGAAGACCGAGGGCACGCTGCTCATCATGACGCCTGACGACGACATCGCCGGGCACATCGAGTTCTTCCGCCCGGTGTCGTACTGGGACGCCTTCGAGCTGGCGTACCAGGTCCACGACGAGCGGTACGCCGGTCGCGGCTACGCCACCGAGGCGCTCCAGCTCCTCGTCGACTACCTGTTTGCCGCCAAGAAGGAATACCGCCTCCACCTCGTCATCGCGCCCGAGAACGCGCCGTCGCGCCGCATCGCCGAGAAGTGCGGCTTCACGCTCGAGGGCACGATGCGCGGCGCGTTCTTCAACCAGGGCGGGAACCAGGACGTCCTGATGTACTCGCTGCTTCGGACCGATCCGCGGCCCTGGCATCCGGCTCCCGCCGACGATTGAGGCGGTCCGGCGTCCGACTCCACCGCCGATTGTTGCCGGATCCTGGCGACGTCGATGGTAGGGTCGGGGCACGAGCAGGGAGAGCGACACGATGGAGCGGATCACCCCGCAGCAGTTCCACGACGCCGAGGGGACCGAGGACTGGCGTGTGCTGGGCGAGGGAGCCTGCGCCTTCTTCCGAACCGGCTCGCTTGCGGCGAGCGCAGGGTTCGTGAGCGCGATCGCCGCGTTAGCCGATGTCGACGATCACCACCCGGGCGTGGACATCCGTCCCGATGGCGTGACGGTGCGCCTGCTCACGATCGCCGACGACTACTTCGGTATGAGCGAGCGCGACGTGGAGCTCGCTCGGCAGATCTCAGCGGCGGCTCGCGATCAGGGCCTGACGGCCGACCCCTCCGCCGTCCAGACCTATCTCGTCGTCCCGGGTGCGCCGGACACCGCGCAGGTGATGCCGTTCTGGCGGGCGATCCTCGGCTACGAGCCGCGCGCCGACAGCCCGGACGAGGACCTCGTCGATCCGCACCGCGTCGGACCGTCGTTCTGGTTCGAACCGATGAAGGAGCCGCGCGTGGACGGCGGCGGCGCGATCCACATCGCGATCTGGGTGCCGCACGACCAGGCCGAGGCCCGCGTCGAAGCAGCGCTGGCCGCAGGTGGCCGCATGGTCCGCGACCGGTTCGCGCCCGCCTGGTGGACCCTTGCGGACGCGGCCGGCAACGAGGCCGACATCGCGACGGTGCTGAGCCGCGACTGAGAGCCTGTGAATGAACTCGGCGTCGGACGATGGGCTACTGCGGAATGTTGTCCAGCCAGTAAGCGTCTCCACTTACGCACGCACCGCTGACGTGGGATCCGCCGACGATCGCGATCTTGCCGGCGGCGTTGAGCACGTCGAACGCATTGCCTTGACCGAATCGCACGGTGAAGCCCACCGGCCATACGAGTTCGATGCGACCTGCGGTTTGCGCGTCCTCTAACCAGACCTTCCGGCGATCACTGGCGCTGCCTACGAGCACCGCGTCGAGGCCAACGCCAGCGCAGGCGAGCGGCGTTGCGTTTGGGCCAAGCACCAAAGCCGGGTCGGCCGGCAGGGCGTATTCGTTCGGACCCGGTGTGCGCGCCGCCCCACAGGCTCCCACAGCCACAACGGCCGCCACTGCCATCAATGCTAATCTGCGCATCGTTGTTCCCCTTGGTCCGCCCGCGCTCCTGACGCTGCCCCGTGCCGGCCAGTTCCCGCTCCGTGAGTGTGACCCACGGGCAGGTGAGCATGCGTAACGGAGCGGCGGATCGTCAGGCCAGCTCGATTCGCAGCCGAGCGAACAGGTAGGCGAGCGCCGCGACCTCGAGCCAGGCGCGGGCGCCCTCGGACGTGCCCTCGTAGCAGCGCGACAGCCGCCGCCAGCGGCCCAGGCGCGCGAAGGCGTGCTCGACGCGATAGAGCGGCGCGATCGGAGTAAAGCCGAGCCTCGCCCGCCCTTCTCGTGGAACGTCGGGCCGGCGCGACCGCCGCGGACGGTCTGCCCGTCGATCATCACCAGCGACGGCTTCGCGGCGCGGCCCTTGCGCGTGCGGATCAGGCTGGCGATGCGGGTCATCGCTGCTGCCCAGACGCCAGTGGAGCGCCAGCGCCGCCACCGCTGCCAGACGGCTTCCCACGGCGGATAGCAAGCCGGCAGGTAGCGCCACTGGCAGCCGGTCCGGGCCAGGTACAGGATCGCATCGACGACCTGGCGTCCCGGATAACGAGCCGGTGCGCCCTCGCGTCCGGGCGGGTCGAAGAGGTCCTCGACGAGCGCCCACTCCGTGTTGTCCAGCTCGATCATCGACGCCATGCCCGCGATCCTGCCGGACGCCAGTGACAGGTTCTACGCACAGAAGTCATCCACCGAACGGCGGAGTTCATTCACAGGCTCTGAGCGTCGGGGGCCCTGGGCGGACGGGTCCTCGGCGTCGGGCGCGGACGTCCCTGCTTACTCGGGCGCCGGGCCGACGAGCAGCCAGGTTCGCGTCCTGCCGTCGGGCGACAGGAAGGAACCGTCGTTCTCGAGGTGCCAGTCCGCCTCGGGAGCGACGAACTCGGCGGTCTCCCAGCCCTCCTCGGTGAGGACCTTCGTCGACCCCGGATCCTCGTGCCCGAGATCGTCCATCGTCTGTTCGAGCTCATTGACTCGATCGGCCATGACGCACCTCCGGCGACCCGCGCGTTTGGACTGCTATTGCCGAACCGGCACGGCCGATTCTTGCAGAAGATGGCCCGGGAGCGCCACCGGGGATGGCGCGGCAGCCGACCGTCCCGGCGACCGCGGGACACGGGCCCCATGACTTCGGGATGGCGCGGCGCCAGAGTCGTCCGGGCGCAGGCGGCGACTCGCCTGTGGATCGTGGAGGTTGGCATGGGCGCGGTGAGGGGCCGGGCGTGGTGGGTGCTGGCAGCGATGAGCGTGCTGATCGTGCTGTTCGGCCTGACCGACATCGCAGCGGGCGCCGAGGCCGACCCGGGGATCGCGGTCGGACTGACGGGGCTGAGCCCGGCAGAGCTGCGGGCTGAGAGCGCGGCCGCGTACCGGATGTTCGACTTCACGACGCGGACGCAGGCCACGTTGCTCGTCGTGGTCGGGATTCTGTTCACAGCGATCCTGCTCGGCCCTTACCGTGCCCGCCAGCCGTGGGCGTGGCGCCTGATGTGGCTCCTGCCGACCTGGTCGTTGAGCGTGCCTGCCGCCTACCTCGTGTTCGGCCTCTCGCCGGACCAGGCACCACCCCCACCGCTCGTCTCGGGGCCGATCCTCGGTGTGATCGCCGCGCTCGCGCTGCTGCTCGACAGGCGGCGGTTCGCCGAGCCGGAACCGGGTCGTCCGACAGCGGGATGAACATCGAACGGCCGGCTCCGTCGCGCGGACGAAGCCGGCCGTTCGCGGTTGCCCCGCGCGTCAGCGGAGGTCGATGCCCGTGATCACATAGGTGCCGGGCTGGTCGGCGATGACGAACGGGATCGAGGCCGGCGGGATCCGGTACGTCGGATGCGCGGCGGCGAAAGCCGCCCAGTTCGGGAACGCCTCGCTCCCGAAGAAAACTGCGCAGGTCGGACTGGTCGTGCTGACCGTTCCGGTGTTGCCGCAGTTGATCGCGTCGAGGAACGCGTAGCCCTCCTCCGCCTTGTCGCCGTCGATGGTGACGGGGATGCTGAAGCGCGGAGCACCGCCGGCGATGTCCCCGGAGTAGTCGAACGAGAACGAGACGCTACCGATCGGCTTCGCGCTCTGGCTCTTCGAGTTCAGGTAGACCCCGGAGTACTCGCCGGTGTCATTGACGAGCGTGGCGCCGTCGGGACCCGTCAGGTTCACGTCGCCGGTGCCGAACGTTCTGAGCTGGCCGCTCGGCGCCGCGGCGACGGGGATCGTGAGGGCGGCGATCGCAATGACCGCGAGCAGAGGCGAAAGACGACGCATGAGGTGACCTCCCCGTCGCAGTTGAACGGAACTCACACTACGGTCCACTGGCGGCGCCAGTCTTTGGGTCGAATGTCGCTTCCCGGCACCGGACCATCGGGCACCGGATCAAGGCGACCCACGAGAGCGGGCGCCCACCCGGCGCGTGCACGCGGATGCGGCCTGACGGTGGGGACGGCCACGGCACCGACGACGTATCCGTCAGCGATGGCCAACCGTGCCGGACGCTCGACCGTCTTCGCCGACGACGAATTGCTCATGGCTCCCCCGGACGGACACGGGGCCCCGACACCGGAAACAGATCTCTAGCCTGGTACGTGCGATAACCGTCCTCCGGTGACCGGATCGTCGCTTGGCGGAAACGCGCTTGCGACCCTCTCGATCAACCCCCGCCTCGGTTTGGGTCGGGCACGTCGGCGGGACCGATGTAGAGCGTGTCGGTCGCAGGGTTGAAACAGCCACTCACCGTGATCTCGCCGCTGAAGGACACGACGTCACCATCGGAATTGAACAGGACCGTGGGTCGTGCCGGATCGAAAGCGAACTGGTCCGGGGGTCGGGGGCGTACCGCCACATCGCGCCCCGACTCGAAGTCAGTCGCCCAGACACGCCGCGGGTCGACAGCGTCGACGTGAAGCGCCGCACGGAATGGTCGATTGATACAGGACGGGTCGTCGACTTGCTCGGAAGGGGCCGTCTCGGTCGAGCACCCGATGACGACTACGCACAGGAGGAAGCGAACGACGCGAGTCGCGGCGGAGGAAACGGGTCGCATTGCCGACAACGTAACCTCTGGCGCCCCCGGACGGAACCAGGGGCCTGATGCCAGCGCGTACCGATGCGCTGGCGTGGTATGCCGCCGGTTAGGCTCTGACGCATGGATAAAAGCCGCTCGCTCGAGCAACTCGATGGCGAGCCATGGGGCGAAGCGCCTCTTGGGGCGACCGGGCTGGTCGAAGATGTTCACCGACTCCGACAGGTTCCCGTTGGCGCCCTGTCGAATGGGGATCTTCGACTATTGCTCGGGCAGAGGATGGGGGCCGAGTGGCTAATCCCGATCGCGCTCGACCGGCTCGACGGTGAACCGATGGCGGGCGATTGGTATCCGGGCGACCTGCTCCGAGCCGTGCTACAAGCAGGAACAGGGTCATCCTGTTCGACCGGTTCCGCTCGGAGGTTCGCTCATTCACCGAGACGCTCGAGTCCGCCTCGGACGAAAAGCTCCGGGAGTTGGTCGCTCTGCTCATGAAGCGCGTGGAGACGGCCGACCGGCAGGTCGCTCGGTCGTCTGGATCGCGCCCGCGCGGCCGTTCTTCCTTGCCGGGACAGCCGAGGCCGAGGACGGGCGCTGTGGGGCGGAGCGCCCCCGGACGGACTCGAACCGCCGACGCGCACCTTAGGACGGTGCCGCTCTATCCACTGAGCTACGGGGGCCGCGACCGACATCCTACCGCGCCCTCGCGGGAACCCGCCGCGGGGCCTGCGGCGTCGGCTCGCCTAGAATGCCGAACGAGATGTCCGCGCCTCCCCTTCCCGACCTCGTCCTCTACGCTCGCGCCGGCTGCAGCCTGTGCGCCGAGGCGCGGTTGATCGTCCAGGGCCTGCTCGAGGAGCGGGCGGCGACCGGCCGACCGCTCGCCCGGCTCGTCGAACGCGACATCGACGCCGACGCGGCGCTGCACGACGAGCTCTTCGAGAGGATTCCCGTGGTCGAGCTGGCGGGCCGGCGTCTCGAGCTCGCGATCTCCGCGGCGAAGCTCCGGCGCCTCCTCGCCGAGGCGCTCGACTCCGAGGACGCCCCGGCGGCACGGGCCACGGAGCGGCTGGCGTGAGCGGCGGCGACCTGACGCTGCTCGTCGCCGTGGCGGCCGGCGTGATCAGCTTCCTCTCGCCGTGCGTCCTGCCGCTCGTCCCGGCCTACCTCGGGCAGCTCACCGCGGTCGCGGTCGCCGGCGGCACCGAACCCGGCCGGGCGAACCGCTGGCTGGCCTTCCGCCATGCCCTTGCCTACGTCGCCGGTTTCGGGTCGGTCTTCACGCTCCTGGGCGTCACCGCGACCTTCGCCGCCGCCGGCCTGTCCGACTACCTGCCGACGCTCCGCCAGATCGGCGGCGTCATCCTGATCGTCCTCGGGCTCAACCTCGCCGGCGTGCTCAGGATCCCGCGCCTCGAGCGAACGTGGCGGCCGCTCGATGCCGGAGCAGCGGGCTCGGTGGCGAGCGCAACCGGCACGATGTCGCTCGCCACCGCGGCGGCGGGTGCGCCGTCGGGGCCCGGGTTCGGCGAACGGCTCGGCGGGCGGCTCGTGAGCAGCCGGGGCGGCTGGATCGCGTCGTTCGGGCTCGGGGCGATCTTCGCCGTCGGGTGGACGCCATGCATCGGGGTGATCCTCGGCGGGATCCTGGGCCTCGCCTCGACGTCCGAGACGGTCCTCCAGGGCGGCCTGCTCCTCGTCGCCTACACCGCGGGCCTCGGCCTGCCGTTCCTCGCCATCGCCCTCGTCTACGACCGGGCACCGGCCCTTCTTCGGCCGCTCGTACGTCACGGGCGGGCGGTCTCGGTCATCGGTGGCGCCCTCGTCGTCGCGATCGGGGTCGCGATGGTCATGGACTGGCTGGCCCTCATCCCGAGCTGGTTCCCGTTCCTCACGGGCGTCTGAGTGACCGATCGCCCCGGATTCACCCACCGGCGGGAGCGGCACGGCCTCGTCGGTCCGTTCGGGGGGCGCCAGATCGCCGCGGCGGTCCTCGCGATCGCCCTCGTCGCAGTCGTGCTCCTGATCGCGACGCGGCCGCTCGGCTCGATCGACCCGATCGGACCGAACGACCCGCGGGCGACGCAGTTCGTCCTCGACCCCAACGCTCGGATCGGCGTCCGCGAGGGCCAGATCGCACCCGAGCTCGAGGTCGGCCTCGACGACGGCACGACATATCGGCTGACCGACCTCGACGGGCAACCCGTTCGGCTGGCCGACCTACGCGGGAGGGGCGTCTGGCTGAACTTCTGGGCGTCGTGGTGCCCACCGTGCCAGTCCGAGACGCCGATCCTGCGGGACCTCGCCGAACGGTACGCCGACGAGGGCCTCACCGTCGTCGGGATCAGCGTCCAGGAGACGAGCGAGGCCGACGTCCGGGCCTATGCCGAGCGCTACCAGCTGGGCTACACGATCGCCGCTGACGTGTCCGGCCACATCTTTCGCCTCTACCGCCCGCCGGGGCTGCCGACCCAGATCTTCATCGGGCCCGACGGCGCAATCCGGTCGATCGTCCTCGCGCCGCTCTCGACGACGGCCGCCGAGGCCCAGATCCAGGCGATCCTGCCGGAGCCATGAGCGGAGTGGCCCGGCTGGGGTCCCGCGATCACCCGGACGGGCCGAATCGCGCGTAGCACTACCCGGGCCGTAGATGGGAGGGGAATGGCGACGGACCACCGTGTTGGTGACGATGCCGGCTCCGCCGCCCCACGGCATCCCGCCGGGAGGTAGGCGCGCCGCCGGACGAATGTCTCGGTGATCGGCGGTCCGTCGTTGGTCGGAACAGTAGGGTTCGGGCCGTATCCCGGGCACCTGCCGGGCGTCATGAAGGATGTAGGTCGCATGTCACCCGCGGCCTACGTCATCCGGCCGCCGCGAGGCGCGGCGGGCCGCGCCGCTACCGGCTACCGCGGCTCGAACCGGAACCGGTCCCGATCCGGCACGAGGCGCCCGATCGGCGTCCTCGATTCGTGCGAGAGCACGATCGTCCAGCCCTCCTCGGCCGCCTGGGCGAACAGCTCCCCTTTCACCGCGACCGAGTCGAGCGGGAAGTCGTCGAACGCGGTGACCCAGCGTGGATTCGCCGACCACGGGCGCATGAAGAGATCGCCGAGGAACGCCAGGGGAGCCGCGCCCGGGGCGCGAACGACGATCGCCTGGTGGCCGGCCGAGTGACCGCCGGTCGGGACGACCGAGACGCCCGGCAGGAGCTCCCGCTCGCCGTCGGCCCAGCCGTCCGCGCCCCAGTCACGCACGAGGCGAATCTCGGGCTGATCGTAGGACGCGACGAGGCGCGAGTTGTCGCCGAGCGCGATCTCCCACTCCGCACGCTGGGCGACGATCGTCGCCCGCGGGAAGGCCCGCGATCCGTCGGCCCGGAGCAGGCCGCCGGCATGGTCGAAGTGGAGATGGCTCATCGCCACGACGTCGACGCTGCCGGGATCGAAGCCGGCGGCCTCGAGGGCCGGCACGATCGCGTACCCCCGGTACCCGCGCATCTCGCGAACCTTGTCGCTCACTCGCTCGCCGATGCCGGTCTCGACCAGAACGCGGCCGGCCGACGTCTCGACGAGCAGGCAGTTGAGCGCCTGGAGGAGGCGATGCTCGCCGTCGATCTCGTCGGCGACGAGGCGGTCCCACAGCAGCCGCGGGACCGGCCCGAACAGCGCGCCGGCGTCGGAGCGGAACGAGCCGGCCTGGACGAGCGCCGCCCGCATCCCGCCGCCGAGCTCGATCGCCCAGTCGACCGCGTCGTTGATGCTCACCCGCCGACCGTACCAGAACGTCTCACGCGGAGGCGCCCGTGTGGTGGCGCAGCCCGAACCACCAGAACCGGCGCGACACGAGGAGGAACGCGACCGCGAGCAGCACGCTCAGCCGGCGGGTCTGTGCCTGGGCGGGCGGGCTCAGCCGGCCGGCTTGCGCTCGACGAAGTCGCGATGGAACGCCGATGCGGTCGGCTCCGACTGGCCCTGGTACTTCGAACCGAGCTCGGGCGAGCCGTAGGGCCGCTCGACGGCGCTCGACATCTTGAAAAAGCTGATCTGGCCGATCTTCATGCCGTGGTAGAGCGCGATCGGCAGGTTCGCGACGTTCGACAACTCGAGCGTGAGATTGCCTTTCCAGCCGGGGTCGACGTACCCAGCCGTTGAGTGGATCAGCAGCCCGAGCCTCCCCAGGGAGCTCTTGCCTTCGAGCCTGGCGACGAGATCGTTCGGCAGCTCGACCCACTCGAGGGTCTGGCCCAGGACGAACTCGCCGGGATGGAGGACGAACGGCTCGTCATCGGCGACCGTGAGCAGCTCGGTCAGGTCCGGCTGCGGCGCGCGGACGTCGATGTACGGGTAGCGGTTGTTGCGGAAGACGCGGAAGCTGCGATCGAGGTGGAGGTCGACCGAGCTCGGCTGGAGGTCGGCCGGGTCGTAGGGCCGGATCCCGATCTCGCCCGCCTCGATCGCGGTCCGGATGTCCCGGTCGGAGAGGACGCTCACGCGGCCCTCACTTGCCGTAGCCGCCGTTGCCCCGCTGGGCGTAGAGGGTGTCGACCTCGCGCTTGAGATCCTCGAGATCGTCGAAGCTCTGATACACGCTGGCGAAGCGGATGTAGGCGATCTGGTCGAGCTCGCCGAGGGCCTCCATGGCGAGCGCGCCGATGCGCGACGAGGGGACCTCGGTCACACCCTGCGAGCGCAGCTCGGCCTCGATCCGGTCCGCCGCCTTCTCCGCGGCGTCATCCGGCACCGGCCGGCGGGTCAGCGCCTTGCGCAGCCCGGCCGCGAGCTTGTCCCGATCGAACTCCTGGCGAGCGCCGTCGCTCTTGATGACGATCAGGCGGGCGGCCTCGATCCGCTCGTACGTCGTGAACCGCGTCGCGCAGGAGGCGCACTCGCGACGGCGCCGGATCGTCGCCGCGTCGTCGAGGTCCCGCGAGTCGACGACGCGGGTCTCCCGTTCGCCACAGTGGGGGCAGCGCATCGGCTCTCCTGTCGGTCGTCACCACAACCACTTGTGGTGCCGAGCCATCATACCACTACATACAGTGGTGGAAGCTATTCGAACCCGCGCGTTATGACGGCGTGCTCAGACCGTCCGTCGGGCGGGTCCGCGGTGGGTCGGGTCGGTCGGGACGAGCTCCGCGGCCTCGACCGCCAGGCGGGTGATCGCCTCGCGGGCGTGGAGGACGTTGAGGTAGCCGCGCTTGATGGCCGTCTGGGCTTCCAGCGTCCGCGAACCGGCTCGGGCCGAGGCCTGGATCGAACAGCCGTGCTCGACCATCTCGAGGGCCCGCTTCGCCCGCTCGAGCTCGGCGACGATCCCGTCCCGGATCCGCTGCGCGTCGCTCGGCGGTCGCAGCCCCCGCGCCTCGGCGGTGTACTTCTCGGTGGCGTCGAGCGAGGCCGACAGGTCGTCGCTCAGGGCGACCGCCTCGATCTGGCCGCGGCGGACGGCGTCGACCCGGCCGCACACCTCACCGAGCGAGGTCTCGACGCGCGAGGCGAGGTCGGACACCTGGCGGCGGAAGCGTTCGACGTCGCGGGTGGCGGCGATGAGGCGGCCGGCGCGGCGCAGGAACAGGGCGAAGAGGGCAGCAAGGATGACGAAGGCCGCCAGCGGCAGGATGATCGCCAGCTCCATCGTCCCGTCCCCGACGCCCCGGCCAGCCCGCTCAGCCGGACCGAGCGCGGAGCTCGGCGAGGAGCGCCGGGGCGACCTCGAAGAGGTCGCCGATCACGGCGAGATCGGCGAACTCGGCGATCGGGGCGTCGGGATCCCGGTTCACCGCGATGATCGTCTCGGCGGTCTGCATCCCGACCTTGTGCTGGATGGCTCCGCTGATGCCGAGCGCGACGTAGAGCTGGGGCTTGACGATCTTGCCCGTCTGGCCGATCTGCTGGGCGTACGGGATCCAGCCGGCGTCGACCGCGGCGCGCGTCGCCCCGACCGCGCCGCCGAGCGCCTCGGCGATCTCCTCGACGACCTTGAAGCCCTCGGGCCCGCCGACGCCGCGACCGCCGGCCACGACGATCCGGGCCTCCTCGATCGGCGCGGCGGCGCCCGCCTCGGCGACCCGGTCGACGACCCGGACGACGGGCTGGACAAGGTCGCCGCCGGCGGCGGCCGGCTCGACGGTTCCGGCCGCTGCGGCCGCCTCCGCCGTGACGACGTTCGGGCGGACGGTCACGATGCCGGTCGAGCCGGTGAAGGCGCTCGTCGTCGTGAGCTTGCCGCCGAAGACGCTCATCGCCACCGTCGGGCCGTTGTCGGTCCATTCCGCCCCGACGGCGTTCGCGAGCACGCCCCAGCCGGTCAGCGCCGACAGGGCGCCGGCGAGGTCGCGGCCGTCGGGCCCGGC
>DASTVH010000003.1:0-3185 GCA_035759195.1 Candidatus Limnocylindrales bacterium | reverse complement strand
GCGGTGTACGGCAGGCCCTCGGCGGAGGCGGCCGCCTCGAACTCCTCGACGATCGCGCGGACCTCGTCGCCGGCCGCCTCGAGGAGCGGCTCGTTCGATTCGAAGAGCGAGATCGACATGACGCCTTCGGCGGCGTCGCCGACGCCCAGGAGCGGGCCGGGCGCCGGGAACAGGCTGAACATCATCGGCGGCCGGTAGTCGAGCTGCTCCATCGCCTGGATGAGGTTGACGGTGTCGACGCCGATCGCGCTGTTGAAGACGAAGTCCGGATTCGCGTCGCGGATCTGGGCCGCGATCGGCGGCCAGTCGGTCGTGGTCGGCGGGTACTGGATGTTGGCCGCGACCTCCAGGTCCAGCTCCTCGGCGACGTTCGCGACGCTCGCGTCCTCCGGGTCGTCGGGCAGGCCGTTGGCAACGAAGTCGGTCGAGCCGTTCTGGTTCGCGGCGACGACGATCCGCCGGGGCGGCTCGTCGAGACTGGCGAGGGCCTCGAAGACCAGCTCCGGCACGTAGCGGTTGGGCTCCGGCCCGATCGACCAGGCCGGGAACTGGCACTCATACGTCATGAGCGGGGCGATGACCGCGGTGTGCTGGGGCAGGACGTAGCTGTAGCGCTCGGCGACCGCCATCGCCGAGAGGATGTTCGGGGTCGCGTACGGCCCCATGATCAGGTCGACCTCGTCCTGGCTGATCAGCCGCTCGTACAGCTGGGTGACGCGGGCCTGGTCCGATTCGTCGTCGAGGACCGTCCACTCGACCGGCCGGCCGAGGAGGCCGCCGTTCGCGTTCAGGCGCTCGACGAACTGCTCGCCGACGATCCGGTGGATCACGCCGGTCGCCCCGAAGGCGCCGGTGAGCGAGAGCGTCGAGCCGACGGTGATCGGTTCGCCCGACGGCGGAGCGACCGACGGCGATCCCTCGGCAGGGGTGGAAGCCGACGGTTGCGGGGCGGCGCTCGCGCTCGCCTGGGGACTGGCCGTGGCGGCGGGCGAGCAGCCGGCGAGGGCGACTGCCAGCAGTGCCACCGACGCGCGCACGCTGGTCGATCGGATGTTCACGCTGCGACCTCCTCCTGAACCGAGTGCACCGGCGCGGTCGGGGCAACCGACGCCGGGCTGCCCGCCGACGGCGAGCGACGCGGACCGGACCGAGCGTAACCACACTGAACAGCCTGTGCAATACCGTTGCACACGATTCCGTGGGCCGGCGGCCCGCCCGGGGATCAGCCGGCGTCGGGGGGTTCGGCCGCATCATCCCGGCCGAGCCGGGCCAGGGCGCCGGCGTAGAGCTTCGAGGACGGACTGAGCGCGACGGCCAGGCGGAGGTGCGTCCGGGCCTCCTTCGGGCGGCCGAGCTGCTTCAGGCTCTGGCCGAGGGCGTAGTGGGCGTAGTGGGCCGAGGGGTCGACCTCGAGCAGCTCGGCGAACGTGTCGCGCGATCGATCGTGCTGGCCGGAGTTGTAGTAGGCCCGGCCGAGGGCCTCGAGGATCGAGCCCTTGCCCGGCTCGAGCCGCGCCGCCCGCTCGAGGACGATCGCGGCCTGGGAGTAGTGGCGCTGCTTCAGCAGCGCGTGGCCGCGCTGGAGCAGCTCGTAGGCCGACTCGCGGTCGGCTGCTTCATCCTCCACGGGCCAATGGTGGCACGAAGTCCCGCCGAAGCGCGCCGCGCGGCGGACCGTCAGCTGGAGCCGTCGCGCCAGGCGGTCAGGTCGACCCGCTTGAGACGGGGCGATTCGGTGACGCCGGGGATCCGGCCGCGCTTCGCGATCGGGCGGCCGTCGATCTCCTTGATGTCGCCCGTGAAGTCGATCGGCGTCGCGCCGCTGATGTGCGAGCCGACCGCGAACGAGTCGACCGGCGCGCCGGACTCCTTGAAGTAACGGATCCGCTCGGGGTTGAGGCCGCCCGAGACGACGATCTTCACGTGGTGGAAGGCGGCCTGGTCGAGACGGGCGCGGACCTCGTGGACCAGGTCGGCAGTGACCCGGCCGCGTTCGGAGGGCGTGTCGAGGCGGATGCCGTAGAGCCGGTCGCCGAGCGCGTGCGCGACTCGGAGCGCCTCCTCGGCCTCGTCCTTGAACGTGTCGACGAGCACGATCCGGGGCACATCGGGCCCCAGGTCGCGATCGAAGGCGAGGGCCGCCTCGACCGTGTCGCCGAAGATGAGGACGAGCGAGTGGGGCATCGTGCCGGTCGGGTTCAGGCCGGCGAGTCGAGCGCCGGCCGGCGTCGAAGCGCCGACACAGCCACCGACGATCGCGGCGTAGTCGAGGACGTCGACGATGTCCGGGTGGACGTGGCGCGCGCCGAACGAGATGACCGGCTCGGGTGCCGCCACGTCCACGCACTCCCGGGCGGCGGTCGCCCAGCCGGTCGACTGGGCGAGCATCCCGAGGAACGCCGTCTCGTAGAGCCCGAAGGTCCGGTAGCGCGCCCTGATCCGCAGGACGATCTCCTTGGGATCGATCGCGTCGCCGTCCTCGAGGGCCTCCACGCTGACCTCGGCCGGATCGCACTCGGCGAGGACATGGCCGAGCAGGTTCTTCGCCTCGTCGATCCCGCAGAGGACCGCCGGCTCGCGGGTGAAGACCTCCATCGTCACCATCGGGTCGAGGCCTTCGCGCTCGAGGATCTCCGAGGCGCGAGCGAAGTAGACGTCGGCGGAATCACCCGACAGGATCTCGCGGGACGGGCGGACCCGAACCATACCCATCAGGCGCCATCCCTCACGTGGTCTCCTTCGCGGCTGTCCGGCGGCTCGGTCGCCCCCATCGGCGGCTCCGCCGGCGGGGGCTCCGCCGGGTCGGAGGGCCGTCGGCCGCCGAGTGTAGCGTACGGGCGGGCGCCCTCCGGCGACGGGGCCGGTTCGGTCGGATCCGACGCTCCACCGGCCGGCTCCTCGGCCACGGGCGCGTTCGCCGCCGGCTCCTCGGCCACGGGGGCGTCGCCGGCCACGGGGGCGTCGCCGGCCACGGGGGCGTCGCCGGCCACGGGGGCGTCGCCGGCCACGGGGGCGTCGCCGGCCACGGGCGCGGCCACCGACGTGTCGCCGCCCGGCTCCAAGGGCGCGTCGCCGCCCGGCTCCGGGGGCGCGGCCGGCCCGGCGGCCGCCACTCGCCGCCGCCGCCAGACCACCGCGGCCGCCGTCAGTCCGCCACCGACGAGAGCGAGCCCGCCCCCGGCGAG
>DASTVH010000002.1:0-7087 GCA_035759195.1 Candidatus Limnocylindrales bacterium | reverse complement strand
AGCACGTTCACGTGCGAGACCTCAGGAGCCACCGGTTGGGTATCCGGCAACAATGACGGCCCGTTCGTCGAGGGCGAGACGATCCCGTACCGGCTCCTCGAGCAGAACCTCGTCATCGGCAATCAGTACAGCATCACCATCGAGTGGGATACGACCAAGAGCAGCAAGCACGCGATCGACTACCTCAAGTCGTTCGACGCGACGATCGCAGGTGCCGATGCGTGCTCCGACTTGCTCGCCGCCGCCGAGTGCGCCGCACCCGACAGCTATGCGATCCCGGTCGACTCGTTCATGACCGGGAGCGCTGACTGGATCGCCAATGGTGGCGTCCAGGACCCGGGTTCGTTCACGATGTATGGGGGCGACATCACCTCGGTCAGCGGATACACCACGCCGGCCAATTACACGGGTGATACGTCCACGTCCATCACGATCTTCTTCACGGCCGAATCATCCGAGACCGTGCTGGCGTGGGGCGGCCACATCGCCGAGCGCGACGACTGGGGCCAGCTCAACTCCGCCGTGTCCATCTCGGGTTCGCCGTACCACATGCGGTTCGTCAGCTGGTTCGACGTCACCCATGGAACCACGCTGAACGGCGGGCAACAGGACCGCAGCCTCAGTGCCGGCGCGGTCATCTACCCGGCGTCGATCACGATCGTCAAGAACGCGACTCCCGAGGGGTCGACGTCCTTCCCGTTCACGGCGTCGCCGACGCCGTTGACGAACTTCGCGCTCGTTGACGACGGGACCTCGACGAATACGTGGGTGTCCCCGCCGATCACGACATTCACGACCTACACGGTCGCCGAGACGGTCCCCGGCACGTGGCAGCTTGACCAGATCGTCTGCACTGTCGCGAGCGGGACGGCGAACGGCGGCACCCAGGTCGTCACCAAGCCGTCGGTGGCGATCAATCTGAAAGAAGGTGAGGTCGTCACCTGTACCTTCTTTGACAGCGTGATTCCGGCGCCGGCGATGGACGTCGAGAAGTACGTCTGGGACGGCGACTCCTTCGAGGACTCGGACCTGCCGACCGGCCCGTACCTGCTCTCGAGCTCCGGGGCGCCGGTCTTCAAGTTCGTCGTGACCAACACGGGCAACGTCCTGCTCGGCGGGATCAGCCTCGTGGACAGCCCGGCGATCGCGAACCTCTTCAGTGACCAGGCGCTCACGACCGCCTGCACGATCCCGACCACCCTGGCGCCGGCCGCGACATTTACCTGTTATGGCAGCCTCTCGTGGGCGGCCGGCCAGCAGACCGACACCGCGACGGCCTCCGGGACCTTCGGCGGACAGACATACGAGAACACCGATCCCGCCAACTACTTCGGTGCCTCGCCCGCCCTGACCCTCGACAAGACCGCGACCCCGGCGACGTATGACAGCGTCGGCGACGTCATCAGCTACAGCTACCTGCTGACGAACTCCGGCAACGTCACCCTCGTCGCCCCGTTCACGATCACCGACAACAAGGCGACCGACGAGGCCTGCCCGGCGACGCCGACCAGCCTCGCCCCCGGCGCCACGATCACCTGCACCGCGTCGTACACGATCACCCAGGCCGACCTCAACGCCGGCTCGGTGACGAACACGGCGCGGGGCCACGGCTTCTTCGGGACGACCCCGGTCGACTCGAACGAGGACTCCGAGACCGTCAGCGCGATCCAGGTCAAGTCGATCGACCTCGACAAGTCGGCCTCGGCGATCGACATGACGATCGTCGCGCCGAGCACCCGGGCCGACGCCGGCGACAAGATCACCTACACCTACGTCATCACCAACGACGGCAACGTGACCCTCACCGGGGTCGATCTCGACGACGCCCTGGTCGGACTCGCCGACGCCACCTGCAACGGCGTCACGACGCTCGCCCCGGGCGCCTCGACGACCTGCACCGCGACCTACTTCCTGACCCAGGCCGACATCAACGCCGGCAGCCGCGCCAACAGCGCGACGGCCTGCGCCGACCCGCCGACCGGGCCCGAGGTCTGCGACACCGACACGACGACGACGACGATCACCCAGGTCAAGTCGATCGACGTGGAGAAGTACATCTGGGACGGCGACTCCTTCGAGGACGCGGATGACGCGACCGGGCCGAATCTCGCGCCCGGAACCGATCCGGTCTTCAAGTTTGTCGTCACCAACACCGGGAACGTCACACTGAGCTCGATCAGCCTCACCGACGACCCGGCCATCGCCAATCTCTACAGCGACCAGGCACTGACCACTGCCTGCGTCATCCCGACTACGATGGCTCCGGTCGCGACCTTCACCTGCTACGGCACCCTCGGCTGGGCGCTCGGTCAGCAGGAGGACACCGCGACCGCATCGGGCTCGTTCGACGCCACGCCGGTGAGCGACACAGACGACGCCAACTACTTCGGATACGGCCAGGTCGAGCTGCTCAAGCTCACGGGCGTGGGCGGCCTCGAGCCGGCGGTCGATCCGACCATGACATGGACGTTCAAGTTGTACGACGGGCCGCACGCGAGTGACGCGGCCGGCTCGGGCTCGGTCTGGCTCGGCAGCGCGTTGGCGACCGACGACACGTTCGGCGACGCAGACGGGATCCTCGAGTTCGGGAACTACCAGCTCGACCCGACCGAGACGTACACGATCTGCGAGGTCGGCGTCCCGAGCGGGTACACCGTCGAGTGGAAGATCGACACGAACGGTGACGGGACCCCCGACACCGTCGTCATCCCCTACAACCCGAACCAGAAGGACGCGGTCCCGCAGGACATCGGCAACCGCTGCTTCGACGTCGGTGCCGGGACCGCCTACACCATCCCCGCGAGCGGGCTGCTGGCCCTCCAGGTCAGCAACACGTTCCCGGGCGGTGAGCCACGGACCCCGGGCTACTGGAAGAACTGGAACGCTTGCACTGGCGGCGGCCAGGCGGCCAACGCCGAGCGAAACGGCGGCCGAGAGAAGGGCTTCTGCCTCCTCGAGGACGTCCTCAACTCGCCCGGCATCATCTGGGACGACATCCTGGCCGACAGTTTCGGGCCGGTTCAGATCACGAGCTGCGAACAGGCGGTCGAGATTCTCGACCAGCGTGTCGTGACGCTCAACGGCAACGTGGGCGACGGCAAGAAGCTCGCCAGCGACGCCGCGCGGACCCTGGCCATGCATCTGCTCGCTGCCCAGCTGAACGCTGGCAACGGCGCCTGCATCGACCAGGACGTCCTGGACGTCATGCTCGCGGCGGAGAAGCTGCTCGACAAGTACAACTTCGACGGCACGAAGACGAGCGCCTACATCAGCTCCAAGCAGAAGGTGGACTACGCGTACGCCCTGACCTTGGCCAAGTACCTCGACGCGTACAACAACAGCGCGTGCGATTTCAGCACGCTGCCCCCGAAGCCGACCTTCCAGCCGTAAGGCCGAACAAGCCGCGGGCCGGTCACCGACCGGCCCGCGGCGCTCAATGACGAACGGCCCGGGCTTCGCGCCCGGGTCGTTCGGTGCCCAGGCCCGACCCGGCGGGTTGGCCGCGCGCACCCCATGGCGGCGTGCGACCGTGAGACGGCGGCCGCACGAGGCGCGCCGCCTCCGGTACGCTGCCCGGGCATGACACGTCCGACCCTCAACCGGGACTACGAGAAGCGGGCCTACTGGCACGCGACGATGCCGGTCCTGCCGGATCGCCGCGGCCGACCGCTTCCGGACGTCGCCGACGTCGTCGTCATCGGTGGCGGCTACACCGGTGTCAACGCCGCCCGCGAGCTGGCCCGGGCCGGCGCGACCGTCACCCTGCTCGAGGCGGAGACGCTCGGGTTCGGCGCCTCGACACGCAATGGCGGCATCGTTCACCCCGGCTACAAGTGGGGACCGGAGGCGCTCATCGAGCGTTACGGGCAGGAGACCGGCCGGGCGCTCTATCACGAGACGCTCGACGCCTACGAGCTCGTGAAGCGGCTCATCGCCGACGAGGCGATCGACTGCGAGTTCCGCGAGACCGGTTACGTCGAGCTCGCCTACGGTCCGTCCCACGTCGAGGACCTCCACGCGGCGATCGCAAGCCTCGCGCTGGTCGGTGGCGAAGCGAGCTTCGTCCCTCGAGAGCGCCTGCGCGAGGAGATCGGCAGCGACGCCTACTACGGCGGGCTGGTCGTCGAGAACGCCGGATTGCTTCATCCCGGCAAGTACTTTGCCGGCCTTGCGGCCGCCGCCGACGCCGCCGGCGCGGATCTTCACGAGGGCGTCCGGGCGACGTCGATCCGGCGCCAGGCCGACGGGCGCTTCGTCGTCGAGACGAGCCGCGGGGCGATCGTCGCGAAGGACGTCGTCGTCGGCACGAACGGCTACACCGACCGGGTCGTCCCGGCGCTCCGCCGCCGGATCATCCCGATCGGCAGCTACATCATCGCGACCGAGCCACTCCCCGACGACCTGGCACGGGACCTCTCGCCGAAGGGCCGGGCGTTCTTCGACACGAAGAACTTCCTCTACTACTGGCACGTGTCCCAGGACCGCCGGATGATCTTCGGCGGCCGGGCGAGTTTTCTTCCGACCTCGGTCGATCGGACGGCGGCGATCCTCCACCGGGGATTGCTCGAGGTCCACCCACAGCTCGCCGGGTACCGCGTCGAGTACGCATGGGGCGGCAACGTCGGGTTCACGTTCGACCGGATGCCGCACGCCGGGCGGCGCGACGGGGTGACGTACGCGATGGGTTGCTGCGGGACCGGCGTCGCGCTGATGACCTCGCTGGGAACGGCCGTCGGGCGCTGGATCGCGGGCGGCGAGGCACCGGCGCTCGCTCGCCTGAAGTTCCCGCTCGTGCCGGCACCGTACGAGGGACGGCCGTGGTTCCTGCCGTTCGCCGGCGAATGGTTCCGCCTCCAGGATCGGCTGGCCGCCCGTTCACGCCCGAAGGAGGCCCGGTGACCGACGTCGTCTTCCCCGACCTGCCCGCCGATCCGCCCGAGTTCGACATCGTCGGGGCCGACGAGCGAGACGGGGTCCTCGTCCGCGACGTCCGCCTGGATCCGCCCGCCGGGGGCGACGCGCCGGGCCCGATCGAGGCGTGGCTGATCGAGCCGACGATCGTGGATGCCCGCTCGTCGCGACCTGGTCTCCTCTTCGCCCACTGGTTCGACACCGAGGCGCCGAACGGCAACCGCTCGGAGTTCGTCGACGAAGCCGCCGACTGGGCCCGTCGCAATCGCGCGGCGGCGATCCTGCCGCAACTCACGTTCCCGTGGGCCGGCGACCCGGCCAACTCCGCCGCCGATCGCGACCGGATCGTCGCCGATGTCACCCGCCTCCGGCGCTGCCTCGACCTGCTGATGGCCCGGCCGGCCGTCGACCCGGGGCGGATCGGCGTCGTCGGCCACGACTTCGGGGCGATGCACGGGCTGATCCTCGCCACGGTCGACCGGCGGCCGGCGGCCTACGTCGTGGTGGCGGCGGTGCCTCGCTGGGGCGACTGGTTCCTGCCGTTCTGGCCGATCGACGAGGATCGGATCGACTACCTCGGGGCGATCCGGCCGCTCGACCCGATCGAGCACGCCCGCGGGTTCGCGCCGGCCCGCGCCCTCTTCCAGTACGGGCTTCGCGATTTCTTCATTGCCCCGATGACCGGCCGCGAGCTTGCCCGGGCGGCCGGCGAACAGGGCGAGTACCGGTCCTACGAGACCGCCGAGCACGACATGGCCGGCCCCGACATCCGCAACGACCGGACGGCGTTTCTCGAGGAAGCGCTCCGCGCGTAGCGCCGCGACTCGCTGCGGTCAGGCCCGGGCCAGCCGGCGCAGCGTCGCGAGCAGCCCGTCGATGTCCGCGTCGGTGGTGTGCGGGTTCACGATCCCCGCCCGCAGCCAGGTCGCCCCGTGCAGGCGGGTCGTCGACAGCCAGCCCTCGCCCGAGGCCTCGAGGGCGGCCTGCAGTCGATCCTGGTGGGCATCGAGCGCCTTCGCCGGCAGCGCCAGCGCGGCCTCGCGCCCGCCGGGCAGGTGGCGGAAGCAGACGACCGACAAGTCGGGTTCGGCCGGGAGGGCCTCGAGGTCGTCGCTCTCGGCGCAGCGCCGGGCCAGGAGCGCGGCCTGATCGACGTTCGCCTCGATCAGGCGGGCGAAACCCTCGGTCCCGAGGTGCTTCCAGCTCATCCACAGCTTCAGCGCACGCCAGCGGCGCGTTCCCTCGAAGCCGAGCTTGTAGAAGTTGAGCTGGCCGGGATCTTCGTGGTCTTCGGTGGTTTCGCTCGAGGCCGGTCCCTCGCCACCTCGGTAGTACTCGGGCCGCCGGCCGCCGAACGCCTGCAGCAGGTGGCCTCCGTCGCGGACGACGAGGCCGCCGATGTCGTACGCCTGGTAGAACCACTTGTGCGGATCGACCGTGACCGAGTCGGCGAGCTCGACGCCGGCGACCCGCCCGGCGTCGCGGGCGGACAGCCGCGCCGCCGCCCCGTACGCCGCGTCGACGTGGAGCCAGAGCCGCTCCCGTCGCGCCAGCTCGGCGAGCTCTTCGAGGCGGTCGACCGCACCCGTGTTCGTCGACCCCGCGACGGCCGAGATCGCGAGCGGCGTCAGCCCGGCCGCCCGGTCCCGTTCGATCGCGGCGGCGACCGGTTCGGCGTGGAGGCGGAAGCGGTCGTCGGTCGGCACGACCACGAGTGTCTCGGTCGGGAAGCCAAGCTCGTCGAGCGCCCGCCCGATCGAGAAATGGGTCTGGTCCGACGTGTAGATCCGCACACCCTCGAGCGCGGTGCCGCGTGGCGGGTCCGTTGCCTCGCGTACGGCCGGGAGATGGATGTCGCGAGCAAGGGCCATCGCGAGGAAGTTCGCCATGACCCCACCGGACGTCAGGAGCCCGAAGCTGCCCGACCCGTAGCCGACGAGATCACACAGCCAGCCGACGACCTCCTCCTCGACGAACGTCGCCGACGGGCCAGCGTGCCAGACGTCGACGCCCTGCTGGGTCACCTGGGCGAGCAGTTCGCCGACGATCGAGAGCATGAGCGGCGCCGGCGTGAAGTAGCTCAGCGTCCGGGGGTGGTAGGCGTTGAGCTGGTGCGGCGCCAGTCGCCGTCGGAACTCGTCGAGGATCTCGCTCGACGTCGTCGGAGCGGAGGGCG
>DASTVH010000001.1:0-2844 GCA_035759195.1 Candidatus Limnocylindrales bacterium | reverse complement strand
CGGATTCGGGCGTGCTTTCGCCGGCCGTCCGATATCGGAGGGCCGAGTCGGGCAGCGGCCGACCGAACTCGGGTGGGCTACACCCGCTCGCCGGCCTGCAGACCCGGCCCCTGGCCCATGACCAGGTGCGTCGGCTTCCGCGGCCGCAGCCCGGCGGCCCGTTGCCACTCGGCCATCTCCTCGAAGCTCCACAGGCCGGACCGACTCGTCAACGCGAAGTACAGGTCGTAGAAGAGGTCGTACGCACTCGCGCCGTTCGGCGACTCCGGTCGGATCAGGTCGCAGATGACGTAGAAGCCGCCCGGCCGCAGCGCCTGCGCACAGCGGGCGGCGAGGGCGCGGTTGGTCTCGGCATCGAAGTGGTGGACGAGGCTGAACGCGAGGATCAGGTCGTACTGCTCGGTCCCGAGATCGTCCTCGAGGACGTCGCCCGCCCGATGGACGACGCGATCACCCATGCCTTCGGCCGCGAGGAGCGGCGCGGCCTGTTCGACCGCTTCGGGCAGGTCGAGGACCACCGACCGGAGGCCCGGATGTCGCCGGCACAGCTCGACCGACATGTACCCGTGGGATCCGCCGATGTCGAGCATCCGCGTGGCGTTCGGCGGCATCGGCACGCGGCGGGCGAACCAGCCCCGGAGCGTCCCGGCCTGGGCCCGCATGCCACGCTGGTAGACGCCCCAGTCGTCGGCGCTCATCGCCGAGTGGACGTCGAGCGGCTTGCCGGTCCGGACGAACGACTCGAGCCCTTCGATCCACTCCCACTCGAGGAACTTCATGAGGACCATGTCACGGACGGACCGGGGATCGTCGCGGAGCAGCCACTTCTTCGCCGAACCGGTGAGCCGGTACGCACCGTCCGCGGACCGCCGCAGATAACGCATCCCGACGAGCAGGTTCATCAGCTTCTCGGCGGCCCAGGCGTCGATTGCGCAGCGTTCGGCGACCGCCTCCGCTCCGAGCGGCCCGTCGGCCAGCGCATCGAAGATGCCGATCCGGGTCGCCACCATGAGGGCCCGGCTGAAGCCCGCCCCGTACGGCTCGAGCATCGGTGTGGGAACGGCGCCCGAGGCGAACCCGATTCGCTCCAGCGGACCCTCGGCGATCAGTCCGTAGCGCATGAAGTGCCCTCCCGGTCGGCCAGCGATTTCGAGGTCCCGACAGCATGCCGCCGGGCCGTCCCCGGTGTCATTCCCTCGACACCCCGCGCAGCTACATCGCCGTTTGACGATGACAGGCATCGCCGCTTGCCGGGTGTCGGGCTACGTCGGCGCCCCTAGAGTCGCGCGGTGATCGACGCCGGCCGGTTGCGTCACCGCTGACGACGGACCCGTCGCCCGGCGATCGATCTCGTCCTCGGTCAGAAGCGGGCGCTCGGGGTGCCTGCCTCCGGCCATCGGATCCCGCGCCGACCGAACGGCGCATTGATCACGAGAGGTACCACGCGTGATTCGATTCCACCTCCACGCGGCACGCCGCCGCGCCGTGTCCGCCATGCTCGGCGCGGCGGTGCTCGCCGCCATCGCCCTCCCGGCGGTCGCGATGGCCGCGGACGGCGAGCCCACGACCTCGGTCGTTCCCACCTGTAACGGCAAGGCCGCCACGATCGTCGGCCTGCCCGGCCAGTCGGCGATCCGCGGCACCCAGGGCGCCGACGTCATCGTCGGGCTCAGTGGCGACGTCCGCATCGACGGGCGCGGCGGCGACGACACGATCTGCGCCGGCAGCGGCTCGAACATCATCAACGGCGGCGCCGGCAACGACTGGATCGATGCCGGGGACGGCGCGAACACCGTCGACGGCGGCGCCGGCAACGACGCGATCATCGCCGGGCCGGGCAACGACGTCCTCCTCGGCGGCACGGGCAACGACGACGTCAGCGCCGGCGACGGCGACAACCTCGTCTCGACCGGGAGCGGCGACGATGACATCGCGACCGGCTCCGGCAGCGACCGGATCGACGGCGGCAAGGACTACGACCTCTGCCAGTCCGGCACCGGGACCGACTGGGTCAACCACTGCGAGGGTTAGCTTCCGCCTTCCCGGCTCGAGCCCCGATCGTTCGCGGTCGGGGCTCGTCGATTTTCAGACGGGACGCCCCGTCGGCGACTTCGGGCGTGCGTCATGGATTCCTGACACCGTCCGGCGGGAATCGGGGCGATGATCCGCGCATGCGCACGACCGACATCCTGCACCTGTTCGACTACGTGTACTGGGTCAACCACCGGCTCCTCGACGCGGCCGAGGAGCTGGCGAACAACCAGCTGACCGCGACCGCGGAGGTGACGACGCGGGACCTCCGGGCGACGCTCGTCCACGAGCTCGACGTCGAGTGGAGCTGGCGGCTCAACCTCCAGGGCCGCCTGACCGACGCGGAAGAGGACCTCCGCCCCGAGGACTACCCGGACGTCGCCGCGATCCGCGAGCACTGGCGCCGCGACGAGGCGGAGATGCGGACCTGGCTCGGGGGCCTGACCGACGAGGATGTTGCGGCGCCGGTGGCCTCCTCGCTGACCGGCGACTCGCGGCCGCTCTGGCAAGACCTCCTCCACATCGTCTTCCACGCGGCGCAGCAGCAGGCCGACGCGGCGACGCTGCTCACCCTCGCCGGGCACTCGCCGGGCGACATCGGCTACCTCGAGATGCCGGTCGCCGGTCGATAGGTGTCGGTCGGCGTTGGCACGCGCCGGCCCGACGATTTCGTACGCCGCGGGAAACCACATCCGTTTCCGCCGGCTCGGAGTCCGAAATCGTTCAGCCGGCGCGGCTCGCGTCGGCCAGGGCGAAGGGATGGACCGGGCCGCTGCCGTGCTCGCGCAGGAGTGAGCCGGCGACTGTCATCGT